>NZ_JBSIUP010000013.1:0-64884 GCF_053654055.1 Ursidibacter sp. B-7004-1
ATTTATACAAAAAATGACAAAGAAAACCTATCTAATAACGAATTAAAACAACTTACGGAGCAAAAATAATGAGTATTGATAAACAACTAAAAGAAGCAACCAAAGATTGGGATATTGATGCAATGATAGAAGCTATTATTGCTAACGATCCCGAAATGGCTGAACATCAAGAAAGTTTATACCTATCGCTCAGCCAAGCTAAATATGGGGAAATTAGTAAAACAGCCTATCAAATATCACCTATTGTCGAAACACGCAATAAAGTAAAACTTTCACAACCTAAATTTGCCGAAAAATTAGGTATTTCAGTCAATACCTTACGTTCTTGGGAACAAGGGCTAAGAAAGCCAAGCGGTGCGGCAAAAACATTATTAGATTTACTTCATCGTAAACCTGAACTAATCAATGAACTTAGAACTTAACGTGGTTCTAAATTAAAGACCTTTCCGTTCAAACTTAAACGGAAAGGTCTTACTCAAAAAACGTAATAGCTTACTTTTTACTTAAAACACCTTCTTAAACGGTTTTACAATCACTTCACCATAAACACCCGCTTCAACATAAGGATCTTCACTTGCCCACTGTTTTGCTTGTGCTAAAGAGTCAAATTGTGCAATAACTGTTGAGCCAGTAAAGCCAGCATCACCAGGGTTTTCATCATCAATTGCAGGATTTGGGCCTGCAGTTAAAAGACGATCTTCTGCTTGCAGTTGTTTTAAACGAGCGAGATGTTTTTCTCTCACCGCTAAACGTTTCTCAAGCGTATTTGGAATATCTTGTGCAAAAATAACGTAATACATTGGACGCTCCTTCTATATTAAATATGCTTATTGTGTTTCTAATTTAGCTAACACTTCATCTAATTCTGGGTTATCTTCTCTTGGAATTGGTCTTGGCTTACCATTCTTATCAATCGCCACAAAGGTAAACAGTGCCTCTGTTACGCAATAGCGATCACGACCGCCATCGGCAACTTTCTTGATCCACACTTCTACTTTAACTTGCATTGATGTACGACCAACTTTAACACACTTTCCATAGCAACAAACGACATCGCCCACAGCAACAGGACGGATAAAACTCATACTATCGACAGATACGGTTACCACACGTCCACGAGCTAACTCTTTAGCTAAAATTGCACCACCCATATCCATTTGCGACATTATCCAACCACCAAAAATATCGCCATTCGCATTGGTGTCCGATGGCATTGCTAATGTACGCAAAATTAACGTCCCTTCAGGTTGGCGTGCTTCCTGTTTAGTTTCCATTTGATTCCTCTTGTTGTTTTAAATGCGGATAAAGATAAAAACCTGTACCGATCACAGCAATTAAACTTAGTCCTGTTAAGCCAAAGACTTTAAAGTTTGTCCAAACATCATCAGAGAAAAACTCACTGATCACAATGTTGATAAGCATACAAACAATAAAGAACCCTGCCCAACCTAAGTTGAGTTTTTCCCAAACAGCGTTCGGTAATTTTAACTCTTTACCTAATAACATCTGCACCAGTGGTTTTTTAAAGCCAAATTGACTAACCAGTAATACCGTTGCAAATAAACCATTAACCAAAGTTACTTTCCATTTTAAAAAAGCGAGATCGTTAAAATAAGCGGTCAGTAAACCGAAAAATACGACCGAAATACCTAAAATCCATTGAGATTTTTCGATTTTTTTATAAAGCACTTTGAGTGCAACCAGTTGAACCACTGTGGCAACCACTAAAACTAATGCTGCTTCTTGCACACCATAGGTTTTATAAACAACAAAAAAGAGTATTAAAGGAATAAATTCTAAAAGTTGTTTCATTATATCTCCCTAGTTTGATACTTATCGCTGTGGTAATGTGCGGAAAATTTGATAAAAACGGAAACTAAAAATCACAAAAAAGAGATTAAGTACCGCACTCACTAAGTGAGAAATAATCACGCCTAAACTTCCAGCAATACCTGAAAATAAAGAACCTAATGCACTTGGAATAAAATAGCTTAAAATACAGAACAAGAAAATAATCAGCATTTTGCCACGACTTAACTGCCAAGTGTGTTTGATTGTTTGAGCTATGCTCAATTGTGGCTCTTCAATTAAATAAGCATAAACAACCAAGCATAATTTAATAAAAATAAACAGCCCTGCAATCATTAAAGGTAAAATCATAATCGCCAAATTACCAGCTTGAGCCGCCGTTCCACCAAAGGCAATCGCAACGGATAATGGCATTACCATCAATAAACTTAACACAATAACTGCAGGCAATTTTTGCAACGTTACCACAATATTTTGGAAAAAATGTTGATATTCGCCTTTGCTGATCGATTTAATATTTAAAATCAGCAACACATTCACAAAAACACTGATAATTCCTGAAATAATGGTGGGATATAATTGTGCAGAAATCACTTTCTGCATAACTTGTGATGATTGCAGTTCTTGCTCAGAAAGTTGAACGGGTGGCATAAAATAAAAACTCGCCAACTGTAACACCACTAACAGCCCCACCCCAAATAGCGTAAAATTAAGTTGATTACGCATAAAATTCCAACTATCTTGCAATAAACCTAGAAAGTTAATCGGCATTAAAAAATCCTTAATATTAAGTAAAAATTGCCCGAAGTATAGCAAGAGTTACTTGATTTCGCTATTGTAGATTTTACAAACTTAGTTAAAATAACTAAACAATTCATTCACTTATGGGGAATTTATGTATAACACATTCCAAGCGGGGCAACATTATCTTAATACCTTCCCAAATCAGAAAAAACTAAACCTTTTTATGCCTGATTACCGTTTGATCCGCCTTGTAAAATTTGCCTCAAAAGTAATGCCTGCTTTTGCTTGTTTTGCGATTATTTGGCAATATTTTTTTGCTGATCCCGAACAATCTATTACGGCGAATGCCACACTAACTGCTTTATTTGCATTAAGCATTCCATTTCAAGGGTTATATTGGTTGGGCAGACGAGCCAAATCCCCCCTTCCGCTCTCTTTGTTAGAATGGTATGAAACCCTTCGGCAAAAATTGATTAGCGAACAACATAAAATTGCTGATCAAGCGGTGCCTTCCTACCAAGATTTTGCAAATTTACTGCAACTTGCCGAGAAAACGTGGGGGCAAAGTTATTTTGATGAGTTATAATAATTCACAACGATGTATCATTGTAGGGTGGGCTTTAGCTCACCACAGATTGATGACAAACCCTAATTTGTTGATTTAATGAGTGGACGCCAAGCGTGGCGTCCCTACACAAAAAATAAAATGTTTATTTTTCAATTGGTTATAGTTTTTCTTTGTAGGGACGCCACGCTTGGCGTCCGAATGAAAACACTTTGTCAATAAACTGGGGTGGGCTAAAGCCCACCCTACGACAAATACGTTTGCCCTTGCATTTATACATCCCTATTTTTACACCCTAACCCATTTTAATACTATGACAAAAGATACTATTTTTTCCGCACCCATTGAAAAACTGGGGGATTTTACCTTTGATGAGGCAGTAGCGGAAGTTTTCCCAGATATGATCCAACGCTCAGTTCCAGGCTACTCAAACATTATTACCGCTATCGGTATGTTAGCCTCTCGTTTTGTTACAGACAACTCAACTGTTTATGATTTAGGTTGCTCTCGTGGTGCAGGGATCTTATCTATTCGCCGCAATGTCCAAGCCCAAAATGTGAATATTATCGGCGTAGATAACTCTGAGCCAATGGTTGAACGCTGTCGCCAGCATTTAGCCGCTTATCATTCTGATATTCCTGTAACTATTTTATGTGATGACATTCGCCAGATTGAGATCAAAAATGCCTCGATGGTGGTATTGAATTTTACATTGCAGTTTATTCCCCCTGAAGATCGCCTTACACTGCTACGCAAGATCTATCAAGGATTAAAACCAAACGGCATATTAGTCGTTTCAGAGAAATTTACCTTTGAAGATGACACAATTAACGAGTTATTGATTGATTTACACCATACCTTCAAACGAGCAAATGGGTATAGTGAGCTAGAAGTGAGCCAAA
Source organism: Ursidibacter sp. B-7004-1 (assembly GCF_053654055.1). Lineage (NCBI taxonomy): Bacteria > Pseudomonadati > Pseudomonadota > Gammaproteobacteria > Pasteurellales > Pasteurellaceae > Ursidibacter > Ursidibacter sp. B-7004-1. Next base: position 4,021 of record NZ_JBSIUP010000013.1, read on the forward strand.
AAAGAACTGCTCTTGAAAATGTAATGCGAACAGATACCATCGCAACACATAAAAACCGCTTACAACAAGCAGGTTTTTCTAAAACAGAATTATGGTTTCAATGCTTTAATTTTGGGTCAATGATTGCAGTGAAGTAAATATAATGGAATAGAGGGGGGAATTCCCCCTAATATAACATATTGATAATATACTAAAAACACACTCTTAATTTTGTTTCTACTTGTTTTCAATTTTATGCTACCATACTCCAAATTTTTATCTCTATACTGAATATGGCAACTCAATCTAAATACCAAGACAAACAACTTGATGAATTACTTAACGATTTGATCGTTACGTTAGAAAAACACAAAGCCCCTGTTGATCTCTCACTAATGGCATTGGGCAATATGGTAACTAACATTCTAATCAGTAATATCCAAACCCCACAACAACAGCAAGCATTAGCTGATGCTTTTTGTTCTGCCTTACAACAATCACTTAAGACAAAATAACGCTTATCGCCTATGTTAGAGCTGCTCCAACGTATTATTCCGAGAAATTCTCGCCAATATCGAGAAGAAACATCGCAACGAATTGCGTGGGGGCATTGGTTTGCACTGTTTAATATTGTCATTGCATTAGCCATTTCATCTCGTTACGCATTTAGTGCTGACTGGCCAAATACCCTATTTGGTAAGCTCTACTTTTTTATCAGCTTGTTTGGGCATTTCAGTTTTATTGTTTTTGCTCTTTATTTACTTCTACTCTTTCCACTTAGTTTTCTCATTACAAATAACCGAGCATTTAGGGGAATTTCTGTCTGTGTTGCAACAATTGGAATGACCGTATTATTAGTTGATTCCGAAGTATTTAAACAGTTTTATTTACATTTATCGCCACTAGTTTGGGATCTATTAGTCAATCCAGATGAAGGGGAACTTAGTCGCCAGTGGCAATTACTTTTTGTGCCAATGCCGATTATTTTATTATTAGAATTACTCTACTCCCGCTGGTGTTGGAATAAATTACGCAGTTTTAATCGGCAAAAATGGGGAAAATACGTAGCACTATTTTTCCTAAGTAATTTTATTGCCACTCACTTATTATATGCTTGGTCAGATATGGCTTTATACCGCCCTGTTACTGCACAGAAAGCAAACTATCCCCTATCTTACCCAATGACAGCTCGTAGCTTTTTGGAAAAGCACGGTTTAGTTAATCGAGCAAATTTAGAACAAGAAATTGAAGAAAGCGGTCGGTTAGATACATTCTTTCTCAATTATCCAAAAAGCCCATTACAATTTGCGAATAAAGTTAATAAAATCAATCTATTATTTATTAACCTATCGGGTTTAAGTAATGATGACATTACAACAACCAAAATGCCTAATTTAACTCAAATTAGCCAGCAAGCAAGACGTTTTAGCCAACATTACACCGCTGGTAGTACAGCTGCTGAAAGTACAGCAAGTCTTTTCTATGGATTGAGCGGACGTTATTTAGATGCCATTTTAAGTGAGAAAAAACCATCTGTATTAATCTCCCGTTTACAACATTTAGATTATCAATTTGGTCTGTTCTCACACAATAGTTTTGCAGAGCCAATTTATCATCGAGCTTTATTTGCTAACTTTAACCTCCCCCAAACAACGAGTAATTTAGATGCTATCAAACACTGGAAAATGTGGCTAGAACAACGAATCTCGTCGCCATTTTTTAGTTATTTAGATTTACATTTGCCACCTGCAAAAGATAAAGAGCAGCAAACTAAATTATTAGATTGGCAATTTGCAGATATTTGGCAAACCTTAGAAAACCAGGGACTCACTAAAAGTACCTTGATTATCATCACCTCTGATATAGCGGATACTGTTTATCACGAAAATAATTTTGATCAACAGAAAATTAAAGTCCCAATGATGATCTACTGGCAAGAAGACAAAGGAAATTATATCGGTGCATCGAGTCATCTTGATATCGCACCAACATTATTAAATCAATTTTTTGGTGTTAGTAGCCCTATTCCACAATATGCTCAAGGCATTGATCTCACTAAAGTTAATGAACGTAAATGGTTGATTGCATCTAACTATCGTTGGAATGTTGCAATTATGCCGAATGGGGAACAATATCATATTGATAAAAAAGGTGATTTTATTCACTACAATGTTGATGGTGAAAAAGAGCCTTACAGTCGCCCACCGCTTGCCCTCTTTTTACAACTGATTCAACAAAGTAATCAGTTTGTTGAGAATTAAAAATTAAGTTGTAAACCTTAGAAAAGATTTATTTGCAACTATCTTATTATTTTATTAAAGACCAATTCAGTATATACCACCTTAAAACAAACTCTGTTGCCCGATTAAACATTCAGGCGTGGGTTTTACCGCAAAGCCATACTCTGCCAAATACACTTTCAATTTAGCGATATTGTAGAACGAATGGCTATTGGTGGTGTTTTGAAAATAGAGATAAAGCTTATCAAACTCCGCTTTGTGTTGATGAAGTAACTTCGCTAAATACAGTAATTCTACATCGTTATAACGATAATCGTGGCGTTCCTGTGCCGATTGAGCTTTCCACCAGTTCGGATTTCGACCGTGTAATCGCAGGTAAGCGGTGCGTTGGTTGGCATAAAATTGAAAGGCAGGTAAACCAATATTTTTCGGATAATCCACATTACACCAAATGAGATTTTGTTTGCCTTGAAAGTAATCCAATACCGACTGAGTATGCCAACTCCGATGACGAAATTCTATCGCTAGCGGATAATCATTAAACCACCCGACCAATTCCGCCAGATAATAACGATTAGCGTGGTGTCGCTCAAAACTAGATGGAAACTGAATAAATAAATTCGCCAAACACTCTTGTTCCACTAAAGGCTGTAAAGCCTTCAAAAAGGCAGTAGCCTGCTCTTTTGTCGCCGTTCGTTTATGGCTAAAATCTTGATGCAGTTTAATCGAAAATTGCAACCGACCTTCCGCCTTTTCCACCATTCCTTGTAATGCCTTAGCCCCTATCGGTGCGTGAAAAGTGCTATTGATTTCAATAGTGTCATAATGCTGGCTATAAATGGACAAAAAGTCTGTTTTATCCGTACCAAACGGATAAAGCGTCCCGACTAAATCCGTATCGCTATAACCGCCCGTGCCGATGTAAATGTGGGGTGAGTGCATTTTTAATATCTTGTTTTTAATTTGCAAAATGTTGAGTAAATGTAACCGCTTGTGGGGGAGATTGTCGAATGGAAAATGAAACTTTACAGATTTTGAAGAAACACCCCGTCAGGAGACGGGCGCTATCGGAGGAAATTGCGTTGCTCTTACGAAGTTTACCCGATAACCTACCGAAATGACGGCATCAAGATTATAATGCTTGGTATTGTAGTTCTTACCATCTGTGGCAGTTATCCGGAAATTCCGGATAACTGAAAGCTCGTTTAATTCTTCGCTCTCAAAAATATTTTTTAAATGTTCGTTTACTGTACGCACATTTACTTCAAACAGCTCAGCAATACGTTTTTGTGTAAGCCAAATCTCATTATCTTCATACCGCACTTCAATACTTTGATCGCCAGTTTGATTGGTAAAAATCAAAAATTCAGCAGTGCTATTACGAATAAGTTTAGTCATATATTTTCCTTGCAAAATTTTGAATAAATGTAACCGCTTGTGGTGGGATTGTCGAATGGAAAGATGAAGTTTTTCGAGCGGGATCGCAAAATACTTGGTGCTTGCAAGCGGTCAGATTTATTCCACATTTTGCGATTTATCGAAATTGATATTTCCCTTTGCCTTGCCCTGCGACTTTTTTGATTATTTGTATTTCTAACATTTTTTTAATCAATTCAGATGACGCAGATGCGGAAAGATGAAGTGTATTCATCACATCTATTCGTGAAAAAATACGATTAGCTAAAATTTGAGAAAGTGCGGTGATATGTTTCTGGGTTTTCTCTGAATATCTTGTTTTTTCGTCAGGATTTTGTTCAATGTCCTGTTTTTGTTTCTCAATATCCTGTTTTTCAAAAAATTGACTGCTATGGATATGCAACTGGCGATTGCTTAGTAGATTGTTTTCGCCTAATAACAAATTACGCAGAAATAAAAGCAAGTATTCATTGGTTTCATAAACTCCTTTGGCGAGGTTGTTATAGTTTGCTCGCACCAACGCATTACGGAAATACCACGCATTTTCGGCAAAGATATCATTTGTAACATTAAACCCTAATGTTTTTAAATACTTAATAAAAAACACAGCTGTGGTGCGAGTATTACCCTCTTCAAAAACGTGAATCTGCCATAAACGTGCAATAAATGTGGCTAAATGCGTCATAATTTCTTCAAGAGAAAGCCCACGATAACTAAAATTTTTCTCCTGCGATAAATCATATTCCAAGGTGTTTTTCAATTCAGACGCCATACCATATACTACCGTTTCGCCCTCTAACACCCATTCTTTTTTGGTAATGTTATAAGTACGGATTTGTCCTGCGTGAGAATAAATATCTTTAAACAGATATTTATGAATGGCTAAATATTGATTGGCATTAAACGAAAAAGCAGGCTCGGATAGCAATTTCGCAATACGCACCGAAACTTTGTCCGCTTCTTCTGTGCGATTCTCATTGGTTAGATGCGGATTTTCTTCATAATATTGGCTAATCCATTGTTCTGCCGTATCAATTGAGATTTCACCTTCAATATTTTTAATCGCAGTGCTGATCAAATATTGAGACGGTTTTAACCCATCAACTTGCTGCAACCCGATTGCCGTTTGCCAAGCATAGCTCTTTTCCTTTTTATCCGCTTCAATATGGCGAATATATTCTTCAAAAGGATCTTTAGTCATTCTGTCTTTCCGTTGTGCAATATTTTGGGTAAATTTAACCGCTTGTTGAACGCTTGTCGAATAGAAAATGAAACTTTACAGATTTTGAAAAAGCACTCGTTAGGAGATGGATGCTATCGTGGTATAAAATTGGAATTCCACTTCCATCTAAATCAAATTTTCACAAAAATGGAAGTTTGTTTCAATTTTATGTATAATTATTAAAAATAGGAATTTTACTTCCAATAAGGTAAAAATATGATTTTGCGTGAAAGCTATCTACAAGAACTCATTCAATTTAAAGATACCGACTTTATCAAGATGATTACGGGTGTTCGCCGCTCAGGGAAATCGGTGTTGCTGATGCAGTATCGAAATTATCTACAAAGCCAAGGTATCGCCACAGAAAATATTATTTATCTCAATTTTGAAAGTTTTGAATATCAACGGATCAAAGATGCTGACGATTTCCAATCACTCATTCAAGAAAAATTACCTAATTCTCAAGATAAAGTTTACTTTTTGATTGATGAAATCCAATTTGTCGAAGGCTGGCAAAAAATCATTAATGCAGTTCGAGTGAGTTTTAATGCGGATATTGTGATTACGGGTTCAAATGCTAATTTACTTTCAGGGGAATTGGCGACCTTGCTCAGTGGGCGATATGTTGAGATTAAACTTTATCCGCTCTCTTTCAAAGAGTTTTTGCTTGCTAAAAATGTGGATAGCCATTCTCGAATGGTGGATAAATTATATCAGGAATATGAACAATACGGTGGTTTTCCAAGTGTTGTGATGTCGGCTGAGCCGCTGAAAGATACTATTCTTTCGGGCATTTTTGATTCTATTGTATTAAACGATATTGCCCATCGTGCAGGAGTAAAAGATACCCATATTCTAAAAAGCGTGATTTTATTTTTAGCCGATAATGTGGGGCAATTGGTCAATCCAACAAAAATCAGTAATACTCTGACTTCCGAACGTGTACCCACCTCTAACCACACGATTAGTAAGTATTTGGATTTATTAGAAAATGCCTTCTTATTTTATCAGGCGAAACAATATGATATTCGTGGCAAAAGCTATTTAAAAACCAATGCGAAATATTTTATTGTCGATAATGGATTAAGGCGGAACGCTATTGGCAAAAAAGGAGCAAATTATGCCAATCGTTTGGAAAATATTGTGTTTATTGAATTACTAAGACGTGGTTATACGGTTGATGTCGGCAAATTAGACAGCAAAGAAATTGACTTTGTTGCTCGCAAAACAGATGAAATTCTATATGTACAAGTGGCATTTGAAATCCCTGAAAATACCCACGAAACGGATAATTTGTTGCATATTAAGGATAATTATAAAAAAATCCTGATTACAGGAAAATACTATGAACAAACGGAAATTAATGGGATTGAAGTGGTTTATGTAGTGGATTGGTTGCTGGAATAAGGAGATAAAATTGATATTGATTTTGTAGGGTCGGGGTTTATCCCCGCCCACATCTATTGATAAAAACGATCTAAATGCCATTGCAATGGATTATTTTCAATATATTCCCAAATTCTCAAAAAATCTTCCTCATTCCGAATAATATGCTCATAAAAACTGCGTTGCCATAATGATTCATAAATCTGATTATTCATCATCTCACGATATTTTTTAGCCGTGATGCCTTTTAATTTCCGAACCAAATCAGAAAGTAAGACATTATCTTGATTAAACCAAATAAAATGCAAATGGTTGGGCATAATAACATAATTTGAAAATTCACTTTGGGGATAATCATTTAATAAATTCTTTAATGTTTCCTCGATCATTACACCAATTTCACTTAATTGTACTTTTCCATTGATAATATTACTCAAAAGGCAATTTCTATTTTTAGTACAAATTGTCACAAAATAACAGCCATATTGTGAATAATTATAATAAGGTAAACGCATATTATTTCGGCGGCGATGATAGTGTGTAGTCATTTTTATATCCATTAAACCTTAAACGGGCGGGGATAAACCCCGCCCCTACGAAGGATATTTAAAATTTGTAAAAATATTAGCAATATCCTACCGCTTACAATGGCTTTATCGAATATAAATATAAGATTTCTCGATAAGGTTCACAAAATAAAGCATATATTCTTGTTAAAATATCATTTTTTCGTCGGGCGGGGATAAACCCCGCCCCTACGAATAATATTTGAAACTTGTAAAAGTTTTAGCAAATCTTACCGCTTGCAATAGTTTTTTTGAATATAAATATAAAATTTCTCGATGGTGATCACAAAATAAAACATATATTTTTGTTGAAATATCATTTTTTCGTCGGGCGGGGATAAATCCCGCCCCTACGAAGGATATTTAAAATTTGTAAAAATATTAGCAATATCCTACCGCTTGCAATGGCTTTATCGAATATAAATATAAGATTTCTCGATAAGGTTCACAAAATAAAGCATATATTCTTGTTAAAATAGCATATTTCCGTAGGGGCGGGGTTTATCCCCGCCCGAAAATATTTTCATTTAAAATTAACAAATGATTAATTTAAATTAACTGGCACAAGCGAGAAGGCTTGCATTACGAGCAAAATAAAATTTATGGTGTGCAAGTGAAATATATTGTGGATTGGTTGTTGGAAAAAAATTTTCCTTGCAAAATTTTGAATAAATGTAACCGCTTGTGGTGTGATTGTCGAATGGAAAATGATAGTTTACCGATTTTGGAAAAAAACCGTCAGGAGACGGGCGCTATCGGGGTCCGTCACAAAGCGACAGTACAATATGTACCCTAGTACGAGAGTGTTAGGTATTAAGGTACGAGCGGGATGCTCGCACCAGCGGGTATGTAGGAAGGTTTTTAATTAGGAAAACATATCCTTAAATATCTTAGCATTGAATCATAAAGAAGCTGTAAATCTTCTTTCTGTTCATCATTTATTTTTACAGTTCTTAAATTTTCTGTATCTACAAAAGTTGGAATAGGAATCTCATTCTTAATGTCAATATAATCATATTCAAATAGTGTTCCTAAAGAGAATAAGGATTTTTCTTGTGTTACAATAAATCCAATGTCGAATTCGTTACTTCCGTTTCCAACAAAACTATATTCTGGATTTCGCAGCAAAAAGAGATCCCAAGCAGTAGATTTTATTGTTTTTAAAATATTTTCATATTTTGTATTCTGTTGAATTCCAAATATTTTTCCAGCCTCATCCGTGAAGTATTTTTTGGCTAAATAAACTTCTCTAGCAAACATTTTACCCAAAGTTTTTTGCATAAATTCATTAAATACATTTAACTTTTCGGTTAAGGACTTGTTTTTTGTTTCTTCAAATAACTTAATAAAAATCATTTTAAGCAATAAAATTTCTATCGCTAATATATTTGTATGGTTCGTATAGTTGGTAATAAAGTTATCCACTCTCTCAGCAGAGATCTCATTGATAGTTTTTCTTTTAAGGTAAAAATTTTTTTGAGCTTGATCAGATGTTTCTCTATATATCCTTTCTTTAAGGAAGAGATCTTCATCCATTAGGTATATTTTAAGGATAGCTTCTGTGTTTTGAATTAAATATTCTCTAATTTTACTTTTATCTTCATTGGTTAATACACCTTTTGTATAAGCTTCCATGTAATAAAAATGCAGAGAGTATCCCCATTTGTTTTTTGTAGCAAATTCAATAAATTCTATCAGCCCTTTAGATATTTTATTTCTCTCTACAAAGTTATAAATAGCTGAAACCATATTAGAATCTAGCAAAGCAAGAGGAATGAAATACAAGTCATTTTTTCCTTTTTCTATAAGATTTTGATTTAAAAGAAGTGGCTCTTTACCAGATAAATGATCTAGTATGAATATATTTTCTTCAAAGATCTTATGACCATCTAATAGATTAGATTTTTTCTTTGAGTCGTTGATTATCCATTGGTAATTCATTTAAAACCTCACATTTGATTTTTATTCATTATTTATAGTAATCACGTTAATTTATTATTACTAGTATTTTACCCCATCGCCACACTCAACCACTTAAGCATAGTCTTTTCATCCCACCCTTTCCGTTTCGCATAATCATTCGCCTGATCTTCATCAATACGACCAAGGGTGAAATAGTTGCTTGCAGGGTGGGTGAAGTACCAGCCACAAACGCTTGCCGCTGGCCACATTGCGTAGCTTTCGGTAAGTTTCATTCCGATGCGTTGTTCTACTTCGAGTAGATCCCAGATGATCTGTTTTTCCGTGTGTTCAGGGCAGCTTGGGTAGCCTGGGGCTGGGCGGATGCCGATGTATTCTTCACGAATTAAGCGGTTGTTATCAAGGGTTTCGTTGCTGTAGCCCCACACTTTTGTACGAAGTTCAAAGTGCAGGTATTCCGCCATTGCTTCGGCTAAACGGTCGCCGACCGCTTGGAGTAAGATGGCGTTGTAGTCGTCCCCTGCGGCTTTGTAGCCTTCGACCAAATCGTGTTCTTCAATGCCTGCACAAACGGCGAACATTCCCAACCAGTCTTGCTGTCCGCTTTCTCTATCGGCGATAAAGTCGCTTAAACAGAGATTGTACGAGCTTTTGCTGTTTCTGCCCCGTTCCGATTGTTGGCGTAGGTTGAACACTTTGCCAGCCACCAAAGTGCGGTCGGAATTTTGATAGATTTCAATATCATCGCCCACACGATAAGCAGGGAAAATCCCCATTATGCCGCTTGGGTTGAGTTTGCCGTTTTGTTCAAATTCGTCTAACACTCGTTGTGCATCGTTATACACTTTGCGAGCCTCTTCGCCACCCTCTGGGTAATCAAAGGCATCAGGATAACCGCCCATTAAGCCCCATAAACGGAAGAATGGCGACCAGTCGATAAATTGGCGGAGAGTGGAAATCAGCACGTTTTTGTATTCGATAATGCCTGTTTGCTTCGGTTGCGGCACTTGGTAATCCACCCATTCGCCACTGAATGCGTCAAAACGGTTGGCTCGAGCCTCTTCAATCGGTAACTGCTTGCGTGGCGCTTTTTTATTTGCAAAGGCGATTTGAACTTGCTCGTACTCTTTCTTCATTCGCTCCCATAGTTCCGCCTTGGTTTCTGGGTTCATCAATGCGGCACAAACGGTAACAGCGCGAGAAGCGTTCGTGGTGTAAATGACTTCGTGTTTATATTTTGGATAGAGCTTGATTGCGGTATGCTCTTTTGACGTGGTTGCACCACCGATTAACACAGGTAAGTTAAGATTAAGGCGGTTCATTTCGCCGAGGAAGTATTCCATTTCGTCAAGTGATGGCGTGATCAGACCGCTTAAACCGATAATATCGGCTTTTTCGTCAATCGCTGTTTGAATGATTTTATCGGCTGGTACCATTACACCTAAATCAATCACTTCAAAGTTATTACATTGCAACACGACACTTACAATGTTTTTGCCGATGTCGTGGACATCGCCTTTAACGGTGGCGATCACCACTTTACCGCTTGATGTACCTTTCTGTTTGGTGACATTGATAAACGGCTCTAAATAGGCAACGGATTGTTTCATTACACGAGCGGATTTCACCACTTGCGGTAAGAACATTTTACCATCGCCGAACAAGTCGCCCACCACGTCCATTCCCGCCATTAACGGCCCTTCGATCACTTCAAGGGGAGTCGGGAATTTTTGGCGAGCTTCTTCGGTATCTTCAACAATAAAGTTGGTAATGCCTTTGACTAAAGCGTGTTTCAAACGTTCTTCTACTGGCCAAGTTCGCCATTCGGCAACGCTATTATCTTCGTTGGAAGCGGTCACATTTCGGTATTTTTCTGCAATTTCCAGCAAGCGATCTGTGCCGTCTGGTACTCGATTTAATACCGCATCCTCAATCACATCACGCAATTCAGGGTCGAGATCGTCATAAATGGCTAACTGCCCTGCATTGACAATCCCCATATCCATTCCTTGTTTAATGGCGTGGTACAGGAAAACGGCGTGAATGGCTTCACGCATTACATTGTTACCGCGGAATGAGAAAGAGACGTTCGACACACCGCCTGAGATTTTGGCGTGTGGTAAGGTTTGTTTGATGCGACCAGTGGCATTGATAAAATCTACGCCGTAGTTGTTGTGTTCTTCGATGCCTGTTCCAATCGCAAAGATGTTCGGGTCAAAAATAATGTCTTCTGGCGGGAAATTAAGTTGATCAACCAAAATTCGGTAAGCTCGGGTACAGATTTCTACCTTACGTTCTTCTGTATCTGCTTGCCCCACTTCATCAAATGCCATCACCACCACCGCCGCACCATAACGGCGAACCAGTTTTGCTTGATGAATAAATTTTTCTTCGCCTTCTTTGAGTGAAATCGAATTGACGATCCCTTTCCCTTGAATTGATTGTAACCCTGCTTCAATCACTTCCCATTTACTTGAGTCGATCATTACGGGCACTTTTGCCGCATCAGGTTCGGTTGCCATAATGTTGAGAAAACGAGCCATACATTTTTGTGAATCCAGTAAGGCTTCGTCCATATTCACATCAATCACTTGAGCACCATTTTCTACTTGGTCGATAGCGATTTCGATTGCTTCAGCAAATTTTTCTTCTTTTATCAAACGTTTAAACTTGGCTGAACCTGTTACGTTATTACGTTCACCTACGTTCACAAATAGGCTATTCTCATCAATATTTAACGGCTCTAAGCCCGATAAACGCATCGCTGTTTTAATTTGTGGTAAAGCCCTTGGTTTGATTCCTGCCACGACATCGGCAAAGGCTTTGATATGCTCAGGAGTTGTACCACAACAACCACCGACAATGTTTAAGAACCCACTTTCCGCCCATTCTTTGATATAAGCTGCCATTTCAGCAGCCCCTAAATCATAGCCGCCAAAAGCATTTGGCAAGCCTGCATTTGGGTGTACGGATACATAGGTTTCACAAATTTTCGACATCACTTCCACATAAGGACGCAACTCTTTCGGGCCTAAAGCACAGTTTAGACCAAAACTGATTGGTTTTGCGTGGCGGAGTGAGTTGTAGAAGGCTTCGGTTGTCTGCCCCGAAAGCGTACGCCCAGAGGCATCGGTAATCGTGCCTGAAATCATAATCGGCAACTCAACGCCGAGTTCTTCAAAAACTTGCTCAATCGCAAAGGCAGCAGCTTTCGCATTTAAGGTATCGAAAATGGTTTCGATCATAATGATGTCAGAACCACCTTCAATTAAGCCTTTTGTCGCTTCTGCATAGGCATCAACCAATTCCATAAAGGTTACATTACGAAAACCGGGGTCGTTTACATCAGGGGAAATCGAAGCTGTGCGGTTAGTCGGGCCTAAAATCCCTGCGACAAAACGAGGCTTTTCGGGCGTGCTGTATTTATCCGCTGCCATTCTGGCCAATTTAGCCCCTGCAAAATTCAGCTCATAAGCCACCGCTTGTAAGTCATAATCCGCTTGAGCAATGGTGGTGGAACTGAACGTATTAGTTTCAATAATATCCGCCCCAGCTTCCAAATATTTTTCGTGAATAGCTTTAATTAGCAAAGGTTGTGTCAGGGTGAGTAAATCGTTATTACCACGCAAATCAATCGGGCTATCGGCAAAACGCTCACCTCGGAAATCTTGTTCGGTCAGTTTATATTGCTGGATCATCGTCCCCATCGCACCGTCTAAAATCAGGATACGTTGGGCAAGGGCGGTTTTAAGAAGAGAAGATTGATTATTCAAGATGCTGTCCGTTTCATTCAATAAAAATAAATAATACAAGATGGTATCATTTTATCTTTATTCTGCAAAATTGAAATGGGGATATATGGGAAGGTCACAATAAAGAGAAAAGTTACTTATCTCTAATGTTAGAGGTAAGTAACTTCTCAGTAAATTTAAACTAAACCTGCTTGCTGTAATGCGGCTAAAACTTTCGGTTGAGCAGACTCAGAAAGCGTTGTTAATGGTAAGCGTAGTGTCGGTTGGCTAATCAACCCCATTTTATAAGCTGCCCATTTTACTGGAATTGGGTTTGCTTCAACAAAAAGATCGTGGTGTAACGCCATTAAACGTTGGTTAATTTGTTCTGCTTCTTCAAATTTGCCTTCCAATGCTAAATTACACATTTTCGCCATATCTGCTGCTGCAACATTATTGGTTACAGAAATAACTCCTTGTCCGCCAAGTTTCATTGATTCTAAACCTGTTGCATCATCGCCACTCAAGAAAATAAAATCATCACCTGCAAGTTGTTTAATCAACGGTAAACGACTTAAATCACCTGTTGCTTCTTTAATACCAACAATATTTGGAATTTTTGCCAAACGCCCTACTGTTTCAGGTTTTAAATCACTACCAGTACGCCCAGGTACGTTATAAAGAATTTGTGGCAAATCAGTACTTTCAGCAATTGCTTTGTAGTGTAAATACATCCCTTCTTGAGTTGGTTTATTGTAATAAGGAACAACACTTAAACAACCAGCAACACCACTATCTGCTAATAATTTAGTCATTACAATTGCTTCACTGGTTGCATTAGAACCTGTACCAGCAATAATCGGAATACGCCCTGCTGCATATTCCACCGCTTTTTTAATTACCTTAACATTTTCATCAATACTTAATGTTGTAGATTCCCCCGTTGTACCAACAGAAACAATAGCGTGAGTACCTGATTTAATATGAAATTCAATTAAATTTTTTAATTCATCAAAATTGATTTCACCATCATTCATTGGGGTAAGCAGTGCGACAATACTGCCAGAAAAAAGTGGTTTTGCCATTGGTAGCTCCTGTATATTTTTATTGTTTTAAAAGTATTGATAGCTTGCAAAATTCGGTTTAAATATGCAAGCATTTTCTTAGGTTTTTGTAAAATTTTGCGTAAATCTTACCGCTATTCAATCCCTTTTTGGTAAGACATCATTACTAAAGTTCGCCACTTATCTTTTCCTTGTTCATCTTTCCCCATATTTGCAATATTTGGGAAACGTCCCCAACATTCAAATTGATGTTTCTTCATTAAATTCATACTAACTTGATTCAATTCGAAGACATATGCCATTAGGGTATTGATACCACAGGAGAGCATCTGCTCTTGCATATACTGAATAATTTGAGAACCGTAACCTTTTCCTTTAGCACCTTGGTCAAGATAAATACTAATTTCAGAAGTATGTACAAACGCAGGGCGTTCATAAAAAGGAGAAAAACTAAACCAACCAACAACCTTTTCATCTTCAACCACGCTCCAAAGCGGATATTGCTCGCTCTCTAAATGAAAATCAAACCACCCCTGGCGACTTTCAACTGTGGCGAAATAAAGATCAGCTGTTACCTGATGTGTTGGTATCGCTTGGTTATAAATGGCTAAAATAGCTTCAAAATCCGATGGAACGGCTTTACGGATCTGCATTTGAAATCGTCCTTATAGTGATAATAGTTGAGTTAATTCACGAGCAATACTATCTTCATTGTTTGAACCGATAGTTTTCTTTGCACTTTGTTGCACCTCTGATTCAGATTCCCCCATTGCAATTCCCATACCGACTAACTGCAACATACTGATATCATTAAAATTATCGCCAAATGCAATCACATTTTTAGGATCAATCTCTTCTCGTTTTAATAATTCTGCCAAACAAGCACCTTTACTATTTCCTTGAGCTGTAATATCAACTCTATCAACCCAAGACCACTCTGCACTAAATTGATCAAGCGGTAATTTTTGCACAAAATTTTGCATTTTTTGTTTATCTGGATCACTAATCAATACTTTCCAAATGAGTGTTTTTCCATCTAAAAAATTTTCAAAACGAGCAACCTGATGAACATCGGGGCGTACCCTTTCATCACAACTATTTACCCAAGTGAGTAATTTGTTGAAATGGGGATTAAGTACTTCATAAGTCATACTATCTCGAGTATAAACTGCAATATGAATATGTTCTGCCTTAGCTGATGAAATAAGATAGCTAGCTTGTTCTGTTGTTAAGGGTTTAGAAGCAAGCACTTCATCTTTTTGGAAGTCATAAAGATAAGTACCGTTACAACACACAACCGGGGTATCTAATCCCAACTCTGCATAATAAGGACGTACTGCAGTATGATGTCTGCCTGTTACAATAAAAACTTTAAGCCCTTTTTGTTGAGCCTGTTGAATTGCTAACTTGCTTGAATTTAAAATTGTACCTTGACTAGAAAGCAATGTACCATCTAAGTCGAAAGCAATAGCCTGATAAGACATATAATTTCCCCCAAATAAAAAAGGATGATCGCTCATCCTTTCTATTTTACGCTTTTATTGCTAATTTCGGTAATTATTTATTACCGTTGTATGCAGGTGTTTGATAAAGTGGAGCTGGACCATTTGGACCTGCAACATTGCCACCTTCATTTTGTTTTACTACACCACCATTTGCAGAAATTTCTACACGACGGTTTGGACGTAAACAATCACGTAATGCTTGGCCAGTCTCACCATCACACGCTTTAACTTGGTTTGCTTTACCATAACCTACCGCATCTAATTGAGCTGTTACACCTTGTTCAATTAAGCGAGCTTTAACCATATTTGCACGACGTTGAGATAAATCTAAGTTATATGCTTCTGAGCCTAAACGGTCTGTATAACCTGAGATTTTAGCTTGTTGAGCACCAGATGATTTTAATTGTGCAGCCACATTATCAACAACTTCCTTACCTTTTGCAGTTAATCCATCTTTATCGAAATCGAATAGGAAATCGCCGCTTAAATTATAAGATGAATTACCATTACAACCATTTGGATACCAGAAGAAACTTTGTGCATTCATATTTTTATCAAATAGAATCTTATATTGGCAGATCTTATGCTCACCATTTTCACGATAGTTAAATACGTAGTCCCACTCACGAACGCCATATAAGCCTTCTGCAAAATGAGGACGTCCGATTAGGTTATAAAGTTGATCTTTATTCATACCACGTTCGATTTGACGAACGTTTTCCCAGTTTGGCCAAGAACCAAATTGAGAACCATCATGGTTAAATTTTGATTTTTCAACTTTAGGAAATACTGGATTTTCAGTAGTACCTTCAGCAGATACGTTGCTTAAATTACCACACGCAGATACTGCTAACGCAACACAAGTCAATAAAAAACCACGAAAAACTTTGCTTTCTTTCATCTAAAATTATTCCTTATAAAAACACTTTAAAGGTTATTAATATTTTATTGCTAAATACCTACTAAAAGGATCGAGCTTTTTCATTATACACCATAAAATAGATTATAGCTAATATTTCAACCAATCATATTGATAGCCATTCGATCAGTAGCTGTATAGATCGATTTCCTCTAAATTCATTAATATCTAACTTATAAGCTAATTTTGCTTTTTTTATTGACATATCGGGATATTGCCTTACATCTACATTAAACCAAATGGCATCAAATAACATACCATCACTATTTTCAACTAACATTTTTAAATGTTTTTCTCCCACTAAACGTTGCTGAAGAATATTAAAATCACCTTCAAAAGTAGGCTCTGCAAAATGTTGCCCCCAAGGCCCCGCTTGTTGTAATAATTCTGCCGTTTGTAAGGTTAATTCAGAAGAAGCCAATTCACCATCAGTATAGATGATCCCTTGTAACTGCTCGGGCTGAATAAAAGTTTTAATCGTTTCATCAAAGGCTTGTTGAAATTGTAAAAACTTATCACTATGAATGGTTAAACCAGCCGCCATTGCGTGTCCGCCAAACTTCACAATAAGATTTGGATAATTGACATCAATCCGTTCGAGTAAATCACGAATATGCAACCCCGCAATTGATCTTGCTGAACCACGTAAGAGTTTTCCATCTTCACCTTCTTGTGCAAAGGCAATAACAGGGCGATGAAACTGATCCTTAATTCTTGATGCCAAAATACCAATCACGCCTTGATGCCAATCAGCTTGATAAAGCACTATCCCACTCACTTGCTCACTATCAGCTAAATTAGGCAATTTGGCACAAATAGCTAGTGCTTCTGTTTTCATTTCTTGCTCAAACTCTTTACGGGTCTGATTTAAAGAATCAAGCTCTAAGGCGAGTTGTCTTGCCGTAATAAGATCGTTACAGATCAACAAATCTACGCCTAACGACATATTTTCTAATCGTCCCGCCGCATTTAAACGTGGAGCAATAGCAAAGCCTAAATCACCTACTTGTAAACGAGATAGTTCTCTTTTACTAATTTCTGCTAAGGCTTGAATGCCTACTCGGCACTGCCCTGCTCGGATACGGTTTAATCCTTGAGACACTAAAATACGATTGTTATGATCTAAAGGAACCACATCTGCGACTGTTCCTAATGCAAC
Organism: Ursidibacter sp. B-7004-1; assembly: GCF_053654055.1. Lineage (NCBI taxonomy): Bacteria > Pseudomonadati > Pseudomonadota > Gammaproteobacteria > Pasteurellales > Pasteurellaceae > Ursidibacter > Ursidibacter sp. B-7004-1. The sequence continues at coordinate 21,128 of NZ_JBSIUP010000013.1, forward strand.
TAAATCAAGCAACTCCGAGATATTTGGCTCTTTGCCATTAAATACATTATGTTCTCTTAATTTTGTTCTTAATGCTGCCATCACATAAAAAATAACACCTACACCTGCAAGCGATTTAGAAGGAAAGCCACAGAAAGTTAAGTTAGGGTTAATCATTGCATCAGCATTTGGCAAGTTATCTGTGGGTAAATGATGATCGGTTACTAAAACTTTAATGGATTTTGCTTTAAGGAGATTGATCCCATCAAAAGATGAAATTCCATTATCAACGGTTAAAACTAAATCTGCACCTTGAGTAATCACATTTTCCGCTACGGCAACACTCAGCCCATAGCCCTGAGAAAAACGATCTGGAATAAGATAATCTACGTTTTCAAAACCAAATTGGCGTAATGCTAAAATCGCTAAAGCGGTACTTGTTGCACCATCTGCATCAAAATCGCCAACAACGATAATGCGATCTTGCTTGAGATAGCTTTGATATAGCAATTCTACCGCTTTTTCAATATTAGCGAGTTGATTTGGATTATGTATTCCTTTAAGAGAAAGATCCAACTCGCAGGCAGAGCTAACGCCACGAGCTTGATAAATACGATTTAATAATGGATGCTCAGATAATTTTTCTGTGGTCGTAATCGGGCGACGTTTAATCAATTTTTTCATAATCAATAAGAAATTAAAGCGGGTAGATTTTGCAAAAAATTTACCCAATCCACCCGCTTAAAATACGATTAAGTTATTCGCTTAGCATTTTTGCTAATTCTTTTGGCTCAACAAAGCCAGGAATTAACTCCCCGCTTTCTGTAATAATATTGGGTGTGCCATTTACACCAAATTTCAACCCGAGCTGATAATGTTTTTTTACAATATTTGGTGTTTTCAATTCTTTTGGTAAATTCCCATTTTCCGCTTCATTCAAGGCAAATACTTTATCTTTAGCTGTCCAAATTGCTTCCATCTGTTTTGCTGTTTGTGTCTCCATACCGCCACGAGGGAAAGCTAAGTAACGAACAGTAATTCCAAGATCATTATATTCTTTAATTTTAGAATGTAGTAAATGACAATAGTGGCAAGTAATATCCATAAATACGGTTACTGTATGTTTTGGATTTGTAGCAGGATACACAATCATTTCATTACTCAGTGCATTTAGTTCTGATAGTAACGCATTATTTGTGATATCGACAACTTTACCATTTTTTAATTCATACACTGTCCCTTGAATAATAAAACGCCCATCTTGACTAATTTGTACGATACCTTGATCTGATATTGCTGTTCTAAAGCCTGGCAACACAGAGTCTGAAATTTTAACATTGGTTGCACCGACTTTTTCTAATTGTTTCTGTAAGTTTGTATTATCAGCTAATACAGATGTAGCCCAAAGTGATGTTGCCAACAACATAATTGTTTTGTTACTTATCATAATATTCCTTAAAGTTTTAATTGTGCTTCAATTTTTCTTGCTTTAACCAAGAATGCTTTACGCTCTTTTTCAGGCATTCCTGAACCTGTACCAGGTAATTTCACTGTCATTGGATTGACTGGTCGCCCATTGATATGAAATTCATAATGTAAATGAGGTCCTGTTGAACGCCCAGTATTGCCTGATAAACCAATTCGCTCCCCTTTTTTAACTGTTTGACCAGGGCGAACTAGTTGGCGACTTAAATGCATATATACCGTTGTATATTGCCCTCCGTGACGTAATTTAATATAACGCCCAGCCCCATTCGCTTGATAAGCAACGTGTTCGACCACTCCATCAGCAGGTGCAATAATCGGTGTGCCAACAGGCAAACCAAAATCCACTCCTTTGTGTGGAGCTACTCGACGAGTAACTGGATGTAAACGTCTAGGGTTAAATGGCGAAGATACTCTCGGTGTAGATTGCAATGGGTAGCGAGCAAAGCCTCGTCCTAATGTTTCACCGTGTAAGCTATAATAACGTCCGTTATCTGCTTGAATAGCATAATAGCTTTTATTTTTACTTACTACTCGAATTGCTTCAACATTACCTAACTCTGTAACTTTACCATTAATATATTCACGCTTAACTAAAATAACAAACTTATCGCCTTTTTTCAGTTTATTCATTGCTATTTGCCATTGTAAACCCGCTGCTAACTGATTGATTTGACGTATAGATAATCCTTCTGCTTTTAAACTTGAAGTGAAATCACCGTTTAACGTACCTTTTACAACATCTTGCTTCCAAATTCCTGTCTTTTTAATTGTCTGAACACTAAACTGATTTTTTGACTTTCTCTCGAAAATCTTTTCTTCCTTTTCAGAGACTAACCAGTTCATATATTCCAATTCACCGTCTTTATCTAGCACCCAATAAAATTGCTGCCCTGTTTTCAAATCAGCTAACTGTGGAAATTTCTTCTCAAGAACTTTTGCAGTGGTTGCACTCAATCCAGACTGTTCTAACACATCTGCTAATTTATCACCACGAGTCACAGTGTAGCTAAATTGATTTTGAATACGTAGTGCTTCATCAGCAACATCTAAAAAACTCTCTAATGCTATTTCAGCTTCAGGGGATAATTTTTCTTGCTGTGCATTTTTTTGTGCCGCTTCATTTTGAATACGCTCAATAGTTTCATCATCAATATCATCTTGAGCAATAAAATCATCTTCATAAGAAGTCGCATTTTCATCTGTTGCTTCATTTGATTCAGGCTCATCAAATTCCCCATCCTGAATATCAATATAAGTCAATTCTTCATTTGCCATTAAAACAGAATGAGAAATCCCTTCCAAAGCAGAAGTTACATTGCCTTCTGATAAAGTATTTACTCTATTTTCGCTAGAAACCCAAATAACTTTCTCACTCACTTTGTTATTAGGCATTTCTTGTTTTTTCAAAACTAACACAATGCCAATGAAAATAGACGCTATAATCGTTAAAAATATAACGAGCTTTATCCTATTCTTTCTACGTTTCCTATCTCGTGCAAAAACAACATATTGCAAAGTATTATCCTATGTTTTCTCTTATCTTTATACTTATTTAAACAATCATTCAGCTAAGACCAAATAACGAAATAAAAATTCCATTATTGCTGGTTGTCAAAGCAAAAAAAATCCGTTAATTTTATCGGGTTATTCTATTTACACTCAATAAAAATGAACATTAAACAAATCAAACCGCTTTCAAATATGGCTCAGGCTTTAGTTACGCTTAAAGCGATCAATGTAAACTTCGGTAGCCAATCTATCTTACAAAATGTCAGTTTGAAGATTTACCCTAACACTATTACCACCATTGTTGGCCCTAATGGTGGAGGGAAATCAACTTTATTGAAAGTGTTACTTAAACTACTCAACCCAAGTAGTGGCAAAGTCATTCACCAAAAAAACTTAAAAATCGGCTATGTACCACAAAAATTGCACTTAGAACATTCAATCCCAATGACTGTACATAAATTTTTGTCACTCAAACCGAATGCAACAAAGCATTTAATAGATGAAGCACTAGCACTCTTTTCTATTACCCATTTGGCTAGAAATAGTATGCAAAAACTATCGGGTGGCGAATTACAACGAGTACTCCTCGCCCGTGCGATTTTAGACCGCCCACAACTATTAGTACTAGACGAACCAATGCAAGGTGTGGATATTACAGGTCAAACGGAACTCTATCAACTATTAAATAAAACAAGATCGTGGTTAAACTGTGCGATTTTAATGGTTTCCCACGATCTCAACATAGTGATGGCAAATACCGATGAAGTACTTTGCATAAATCGCCATATTTGCTGTGCCGGTTCACCTGACCGAGTATCATCAGATCCTAGTTTTATTCATTTCTTTGGCGATCAATTTGCTAAAAATGTGGCATTCTACGCACATAAACATAACCACCATCACAATCTACACGGGGATGTTTGTGATGGACATTGTCTGCATTAATTTTTTAAAGGAAAAATATGTTTGAAATCCTTTTCCCTGCTTGGTTAGCAGGTTTACTACTCGCTTTTATTACCGCACCACTTGGTGCTTTTGTTGTCTGGCGAAAAATGGCTTATTTTGGTGATACTCTTTCTCACTCGGCGTTATTAGGCGTTGCATTAGGTATATTCTTAGAAATCAATCCCTATCTTGCTGTGATTATAATGACTATCACGTTGGCACTCGGCTTAGTGTGGCTCGAAAAACATTCTAACCACTCTGCTGATACCTTACTTGGAATTATTGCTCACAGTAGTTTATCACTTGGAATTATCACCATCAGCTTATTAGATAACGTACGCGTTGATTTAATGTCATATCTTTTTGGTGATCTACTCGCCATTGATTTTAATGATGTCATATTTATTGGTGTTGGTGTTGTATTAATAGCAACTTTACTTGCTATTTTTTGGCAAAAATTTTTATCTATTACCATCAGCCCTGAACTTGCTCAAATAGAAGGATTAAAAGTTTCTCAATTACGCTTACTCTTGATGATATTAACGGCTCTCACCATTGCTTTAAGTATGAAATTTGTTGGTGCGTTAATTATTACATCATTACTCATTATTCCAGCTGCAACCGCCCGCCGTTTTGCTACTACACCAGAAAAAATGGTGGGATATGCTATTTTATTCAGTATTATATCTGTTACAGGAGGGCTACTTTTTTCAGGTTTAAAAGATACCCCCGCAGGCCCATCAGTAGTTATTTGTGCAAGTTTTCTATTTTTAATCTCACTGTGTAAAAAACAATATAACTAAGATCAATAATTCATAAGAATATAGTTGAATTTTTTGTAAATTTTGGTTTAAATCATACCGCTTGTTTAGTTATAACAAGCAGTGTGATTATTTGAATAATAAATAAAAAAAGTGAAGTAAATTATGTGCCAATTATTAGGAATGAACTGTAACACTCCAACCGATATTACCTTTTCTTTTGATGGGTTTCGCCGTCGTGCAGGCTTAACCGATCACCATACCGATGGATTTGGTATTGCCTTTTTTGAAGGAAAAGGTGTGCGAATTTTTCGAGATAACCGCCCAGGTGCATCATCACCAATGGCAGATCTCGTCAGCCAATATCGAATTAAATCTTTCAATGTTATCGCACATATTCGTAAAGCAACTTGTGGTGATGTAAATTTAGAAAATACCCACCCTTTTATTCGAGAGCTTTGGGGCGAAAACTGGGTCTTTGCCCATAACGGTACAGTAGAAGGTATTACCGTTTGCGAAAGTAATCACTACCAACCTATCGGCACAACCGATTCAGAAGCTGCATTTTGTTGTATTGCAGCACAGCTGAAAGAACGCTTTCCATCAAAACCAACAGAGAAACAAATTTTTGATGCAATTGTAGAAATTACGAGTGAAATTGCTAAATATGGCGTGCTTAACTTTATTCTCTCAAACGGGCATTGGATGATCGCACGTTGTTCAACGAACCTCTACTATGTATGCCGTAAAGCCCCTTTTGGCACAGCATTACGAGATGATGACGTAATGATTGATTTTCGCCAATACACCTGCGAAACAGACAAAGTAACGATTATTACCACCCAACCACTGACTAAAAACGAACAGTGGACAAAAATGAAAAACGGTGGCTATGTATTTTTCAAAGAAGGCGATATCCTTTATGAAATTGAAGGGACATTACCTGATAATTTAAATCACGTTTAATCTGTCTAATTTAACATCTCCGACCTTCATTGACTAAAAATGGGTGTAATGTATAAATAATATTTTTATCCATTACACCTCTTTATGCTTTATATAGAATCCACTTATGTAATTCTAGTTGAACAATAGACAAATCACCTTGTTGTTGGCAAAGTAGTTCGAAATCAGAAAAAATAGTATAAGGGGAAACTTTCAATAATAAGCGTTCCCCTTTACTTAATTGCTGAATAGCCCTTTTAGTTATCAATAACGGTAAAGGGCAAGTGTAAGCAGTAAGATCGAGTTGATAATCCATTAGGTTTTACGGCGTTCTGCCATTATTTTACCCATTGCATCAAGTTCATCGTGGTTTAAATGCGTACGCCCAAGCTCAAATAATGGTTCTTCAGTAGCAATATGCTGATCGTAACCTGCAACGAAACGAGCAATTAATTCGCGATCTACATTTTTACGTTGTCCTAACAATAGCTCATTTAACTGAACCGACAATAAATCCCAATTATGATGCAGATCGTGATGTTGCTCCGCTAATGTATCCACTGTTTGCTGAGTTTCAGGTAATTGCTTAATTAAAGCGGGAAAGAAATCCTTTTCTTCATCATCGTGATGTAAAGGTGCAGATTGATTAAAATAATTTAAGATCTGCTTTACATCATTCTGTACCGCCTGATTACACCCATTTTGTTCGATATAGTCAGGTAATATTTGTAGCTGTCGGCAAAAACTTTTCACTTTACTATGACAAGCATAAAGCATATCAATCGGTTGTTCCCAGCTAGCAAACTGTTGCGGTGATAAATTAAGCATTTTCATTTTCCTGATTGATTTGTAATGGTGGGACTTCTTTACCAATTTTTTGGTAAAACTCTACCACAAACTGCTCAAAACGATCATCTTCAATCGCTTGTCGAATTTGCTCCATTAAGCGTTGGTAATAGCGTAAATTATGAATAGTATTTAATCTCGCTCCTAAAATCTCACCACACTTATCCAAATGGTAAAGATAGGCTTTAGTATAGTTTTTGCAGGTATAGCAATCACATTCAGGATCAAGAGCAGTTGTATCATTACGATATTTTGCATTGCGAATTTTTACAATACCATTGCTGACAAAGAGATGTCCGTTACGAGCATTACGGGTTGGCATTACGCAATCGAACATATCAATTCCACGTCGAACACCTTCTACTAAATCTTCGGGTTTACCTACACCCATTAAATAGCGTGGTTTATCTGCGGGGATTTGTGGACAAACATACTCTAAAATACGGTGCATATCTTCTTTAGGTTCACCAACGGCTAAGCCGCCAACAGCATAACCATCAAAACCGATATTAACTAAGCCCTCTACGGAAATCTTACGCAATTCTTCATAAACGCCCCCCTGAATAATGCCAAAAAGTGCATTAGGATTTTCAAGTTCATCAAAACGATCTCGGCTACGTTTTGCCCAACGCAATGACATTTCCATTGATTGTTTAGCATAATCAAAAGTAGCAGGATAAGGTGTACATTCATCAAAAATCATCACAATATCTGATCCAAGATCGTACTGAATTTCCATTGATTTTTCTGGTGATAAAAAAACTTTTTCGCCACTAATCGGATTTTGGAAATAAACCCCTTCTTCCTTAATCTTACGCAATTTCCCTAAGCTAAATACTTGGAAACCACCTGAATCCGTTAAAATAGGGGCGTGCCATTGCATAAAATCGTGTAAATCACCGTGCTGACGCATAATCTCTTGCCCAGGACGTAGCCAAAGATGGAAAGTATTCCCCAATAAAATTTGTGCCCCTGTTGCTGCCACTTCTTCAGGTGTCATACCTTTTACTGTGCCGTACGTCCCCACTGGCATAAAAGCTGGAGTTTCAACGTGAAATTCGCCTTTAGGGCGAGAAAAAGTCAAACGCCCACGACGAGCATTTCCACTGGTTGTTTTTAATTCGTACTTCATTTTTCCTACAAATAAACAGTTTGTAAAATAAAACGCAGTAAGAGCAAATGGCTCTACTGCGACCGTTAGTTTCGTAGTATAGCTTAATTACCACTAAAATTCAGCTTGAAATCATAAGCGGTAAGTTTTAAGTTGTTTTTTGCAACACATTCAGAACAACTCACAGCTACAATTTTCATAGAGCATAAAATAAAAAATCTACACCTTAATTAGTTAGTTGTTTAGTCCAACTTTTGGGGTGCAGATTATTTTTTTATAGGCTTAAGTGAATTATGGTTTAGGATAATTTAATAAATTTGTATTTAATCTTACTCAGGACGAACACCTAAAGTATGGCAAATTGCGTAACTTAATTCAGAACGATTCAATGTATAGAAATGGAAATCTTTTACCCCTTCTTTTGATAAGATCTTCACCATATCCATCGCAATACTGGCTCCAACAAGATTACGAGTTGTTTGGTCATCATCTAAACCTTGATATACTTTTGTCATCCAACTAGGAATTTTTACATTAGTAATTTTTGCCATTTTCTCAAGTTGTTTAAAATTCGATACAGGTAAAATTCCGGGTACAATTTCCACATCAATACCTACCGTTGCACAGCGGTCACGAAAACGTAGGTAACTATCAATATCAAAGAAGAATTGTGTGATTGCTCGGTTTGCACCTGCATCAATTTTCTGTTTTAGATAAAGTAAATCAGATTGTGCTGACTTTGCTTCTGGGTGTACCTCTGGATATGCTGCAACTGAAATCTCAAAATCGGCAACATCTTTTAATAATGTAACCAAATCTGAGGCATAAAATGGTTTTTTCGTATAGCCAGCAGGTTCATCGCCACGCAATGCCACAATATGACGAATACCGCTATCCCAATAATCTTTTGCAATTTGGCGTAATTCATCGGGTGTTGCATCAATCCCCGTTAAGTGTGGTGCTGCGATAATACCCGTCTCTTGCTGAATTGTTTTTACAATAGAGTGAGTACGATCACGCTCTCCAGAATTTGCCCCATAAGTTACAGACACAAATTTTGGTTTAAGTACTTTTAAACGATGAATTGAATCCCACAGTAATGTTTCCATTTTCTCATTTTTAGGGGGGAAAAATTCAAATGAAACATTAATTTTGCCGTTTAAGTCAGCAACACTTTGATTTAAGAGATCAATTTCTTTTGCGTAGCTCATAAGTACCCCACTGATACATTTATTTGTTATATATGATGTTTAGTTTGCACACTGTACGCCTCTTTGGACGTTTAGATGGCTAAACTTTAATAAGTTATACCTATTATGTCAATTCCATTATTTTCATTTTATCTATGAATAAAATTCATAATAAAAATAAGCTATATGTCAGTTGATTAAGTTTGGAAAGAAATAGCTATAAAACATAGGATGAATTAGTTTTTTTTATCCGAAAAAAGCCAAAATTAAAAATAATGATAATTTATTAAAAACTTTTTGAACTTTTTTTCAAACCCTAAGTCTGACTATACGCTAAATGCTTAACTCTTGTAGCAAGTTTTTTTCATTTTTTAGGTAAAGACCTCCGCCGATACCACTTTGGTATCGGCTTTTTTTATCCAGTACACCTGATGAATGGTATGGAGGTTATCTATATCTTATTACCCCATCAACGTTTTATTTGGCTCGAAAGCGATTTCTCTCACTAACTTAGGCACTAAATAACCTGATGTGGTTCGTTGCAACTCTTTATAAATTTGAGCTACTTGCTGATCATCAATATAGAAATGGCTTGCCCCTTCTACTTTATCCAACAAATGTAGATAGTAGGGTAAAATACCGTAACTAAATAATTTATCACTCAATATCTTTAAAGTTCTCGGGTTATCATTCACATCTTTAAGCAATACGGTGTGATTTAGCAACGTAACATTCGCTTTTTTCAACATTTGCATTTTTTGTGCAAAAACATCATCAATTTCATTAGCGTGATTGATATGTGCGACAAACACAATGTTCAATTGAGAATTTGCAAACCGATTACAGAGTTCATCAGTAATACGATTTGGAATCACAACAGGTAATCGACTATGAATGCGTAGCGTTTTGATATGGGGGATTTGCTCTAATTTCGTTAAAATCCAATCTATTTCGTGATCTTTCGCCATTAGCGGATCCCCACCAGACAAAATTACTTCTTCGACTTCTTGATGTGTCGCAATATAATCAATACTCTGTTGCCAAGATGCTTTACCACTTTTAATTTCATCATAAGGAAAATGACGGCGAAAGCAAAAACGACAGTTAATTGCACAGCTATTTTTAAGCATAAATAACAAGCGATTGTGATATTTATGCAAAATATTAGGAGCAGGTGAATGTTGCTCTTCAAGAGGATCTTTTACAAACCCCTCTACCGCAATAAATTCTTGTTGGAGAGACATTGCTTGTAAAAAGAGCGGGTCATTCCGCTCTTTTTTTTGCATTTTTTCAGCAAAAGGGCGAGGAACTCGTAATGCAAATAATTTCCGAGCCTCAATATCTTGCTCAAACTCTTGTGGATCAAGCTCTAAAAAGTCGAGCAATGCTTTAGGATCATTAAAGGCTTGGGCTAAATCAATTAACCATAGCGGTTTGATTGAGTCAATTATTTGCATTATTGAGCCCTATTGCGTAATGATGCATTGCACAGGAGCATTATTTTTATCCACCATCAATGTTGGTGGAAGTTGGTTGTTAGTCGCACTAATGAGGTACTGAACCCCATTTAAGCAATAGCGAGAATAGCCTGCTGTTTTTTCAATTAAATTAGGATCTTGTGGATCGATAGATTTAAATGCTTGAACTGTTGATACATTTTGCACCTGTTGATTAAGCTGAGCAACAGGATTTACAGATTGTTGAGTAGAATCGACCGCTTGTTGTTTATTTTCTACTTGCTTATTTTCTTGAGCCTGTGCTTCCGTTGGTGAAAGCATATCGCTTAACAGATAACCTGCCGCAGCACCTGTTAAGAAGTTTGCTGCACGATTACCATTTGATTGAACTTGTTGTGCTGCTCCTGCTGGTTGCTGTGGAGTATTATTAAAATCAGCATCTTGCTGCTGATTCTTTTGTTGAGAAGTAGATTGTTGTGTACTTGGTTTTGTTTTTGCTACTCGCATTCCACCGCCACGTTTAGCTTCGGCAATCGTTGAAAGAGAAAAGAGTGCAATCGCTGCCACAGTAATGACTTTTTTCATTAAATATCCTTGTAAATGTAAGAGAAAAGTTAAATGCTAAAAAGCTTGCGGATTATACCTAAAAATAAATCCGTCGCCAGTATAAATAAACTTTTAAAAGTTTATTGATTTTGTTGTATCATATACGCCTTTTTATAAACCTTGCCTATTCAGGCATTTCATTTATCTATTTTGAGGATAACAATGGCTAGTTACAGCACTAACGACTTCAAACCGGGTTTAAAATTCATTCAAGACGGCGAACCTTGCGTTATCGTTGAGAACGAATTCGTAAAACCAGGTAAAGGTCAAGCATTTACCCGTACAAAAATCCGTAAACTTATTTCTGGTAAAGTATTAGAGATCAACTTTAAATCAGGCACATCTGTTGAAGCTGCTGATGTTGTTGATTATAACTACAATTACTCTTATAAAGATGAAGACTTCTGGTACTTTATGCACCCAGAAACTTTTGAACAAATTTCTGTTGATGCAAAAGCATTAGGCGATAACGATAAATGGTTAGTTGATCAAGCAGAATGTATCATCACTTTATGGAATGGTTCTGCTATCGGTGTAACACCACCAAATTTCGTAGAATTAGAAGTTGTTGAAACTGATCCTGGTTTAAAAGGTGATACAGCTGGTACTGGTGGTAAGCCTGCAACATTAAGCACTGGTGCTGTTGTTCGTGTACCACTTTTCGTCCAAATCGGTGAAGTGATTAAAGTTGATACTCGTTCTGGTGAATACGTTTCACGCGTAAAATAAGATGAAAAAATCCCCTAGCTTTCGTTAGGGGATTTTTTTATCATTATTTCAAAACTTTATAATGAAAACAGTGTCGTATTAGAGTAAAATCTTTCATATTAAGCACATTATAAAAGAGGGAACATTTATGTCAGTCACTATTTTAGATCAATTAGAAGGTAAAATTAAACAAGCTGTTGAGACCATTCAATTACTTCAATTAGAAGTTGAAGAATTAAAAGGTAAAAATGATGAAGCTAATCGTGCAAATGAAACATTACGTCAAGAGCACGAGCAATTAAAAGCAGAACATCAAGGTTTCCAAGATCGTTTACGTTCGCTTTTAGGTCAAATTGATAACGTTTAATTTCACAAATTATCAAAACGGCTAACATTGATTAGCCGTTTTTCTTTATAATTATGGCAAAGCTCTATTTTTACTATTCTTCTATGAATGCAGGGAAATCAACGACCCTGCTCCAGTCTTCTTATAACTACCAAGAAAGAGGTATGAATACCCTTGTTTATACTGCCGCCATTGACGATCGTTATGGTGTAGGAAAAGTTGCCTCTCGTATTGGTATATCTCAAGAAGCCGCACTATTTCATACCACAACAGATCTATTCAGTGAAGTTTCAGCTCACATTCAAAAGCAAACATTACACTGCATTTTAATTGATGAGGCTCAATTTTTAACGAAAGCACAAGTTTATCAACTGAGTGAAATTGTGGATAAACTCAATATTCCTGTTCTATGCTATGGGTTAAGAACAGACTTTCGAGCAGAATTATTCGAGGGTAGCCAATATCTTCTTGCTTGGGCAGATCAACTCGAGGAGTTAAAAACAATCTGTTATTGTGGTAGAAAAGCAAACTTTGTTATTCGCCTTAATGAACAGGGCGAAGCCATTGCTGATGGAGAACAAATTCAAATTGGGGGTAACGATACTTATCTTTCTGTTTGTCGCCGTCATTACAAAGAGAAACTTGTTAAATAAACAATTAGGGGAAATATTCCCCTATAAAATAATAGAATAATGACCTATTTTATTATGAGTAGGTATAAGTTCTATACACAAAAGCCCCGATTAGAATCAATAACATTACGATAATTTGTACCAATCTTTTCTTCGTTAATTTTTCTGCTGCCATTTTACTGCCCTTATTCCTATAAAATATATTAGTTCTCACTGCCCTAAAAAAGTGTTAAAATTTGCCCTAAATCAAATTTTGAGGCGATAGTACTATGAAAATTGTATCTGATTTCAAAGCAAATGGAAGAACAGCTTGCACCATTCACTGCCAAAATTGCAGTATAAGTCAGCTTTGCTTACCCTTTACGTTAAATGATCACGAACTTACACAATTAGATAACATTATTGAGCGTAAAAAACCTGTTCAGAAATCTCAAATCATTTTCAAATCTGGAGATGAGCTTAAGGCGATTTATGCTATTCGTTCAGGTACAATTAAAAGCTATACAATCAGTGAAAATGGTGAAGAACAAATTACTGCATTCCATCTACCTGGTGATTTAGTGGGATTTGATGCGATTATGGATATGAAACACGTTGGCTTTGCTCAAGCCCTTGAAACATCAATGATTTGTGAAATTCCATTTGAGATTTTAGATGATTTAGCGGGAAAAATGCCGAAGATCCGCCATCAAATTATGCGTCTAATGAGCAATGAAATTAAAACCGATCAAGAGATGATCTTATTACTATCTAAAATGAGTGCAGAAGAAAAATTAGCTGCATTTTTACATAATTTATCTCAACGTTATGCAGAACGTGGTTTCTCAGCACGCGAATTTCGTTTAACAATGACACGTGGCGATATTGGAAATTATCTTGGTTTAACCATTGAAACAATTAGCCGTTTACTCGGTCGTTTCCAAAAAAGCGGAATGATTACCGTACAAGGTAAATATATTACTATCAATAAAATGGACGAATTGAGTGAAATGGCAGGGGTTACAAAGCCTCAAATCCCTGTCGCTGTTCGAGCTTAATCAAATGATTTATTAAAAAGGCAATGCAAACGTATTGCCTTTTTAATTACCGAAATAGGTTTGATACCAAGGGTTCCACTTTGCTCTTGCTGTATTGATTTTATAACCCTGTTCATCAAAACTCACTTTAACCATTCCAGCTTTGGCTGTATTTAAACTGGTTACACCATAACTTGCTAAACGTTTCTCAACCTGTAAATTAGGTAATCGCCAAGGGTTCCATCTTCCTGCTGAAATAACTGCAAATTTTGGTTGTGTATTTGCCAATAACGTTTGGCTAGTGCTCGTATTACTGCCGTGATGTCCAACTTGTAGAAAATCAATATGCCCCACTTGATGAACAAATTGTCTCTCTTGCTGAACGCCACTATCCCCTGTAAAAAGTAGCTTATACTCCCCTAACGTAACTAAAAGTACACAAGAATCCTCATTCTTAGCCCGTTCAACTCGCTGTATTGGATAAAGTGCCTTTAACTGAATTGGTCCAAAGTACCACTCTTGTCCTTTAACACAAGGGGTAGATACCGTTTCGTTGTAACGTTTATTACTTGGAGAAATAAAAGCTGTTTTTGGAAATGCTGATAATATATCTCCCATACCACCTGCGTGATCGTTATCATCGTGACTAATAAAAATGGCTTTAACATCAATTCCTTCTCGTTTTAGATAAGGAATAATTTCAAGTTGAGCCATTGATCCACCACGCCAACTTGCTCCTGTATCATAGAGAATTGCCTTTTTCTGATTCTCTTCCCAATAAACCAATGCCATTGCCAACCCTTGCCCAATATCAAAATTAAGCCATTCGACTTGTGATACCTTTCCCCAAAAGTTAGGAATAATCTTTACAGTATAGAAAAAGAGTGGGATAAGCGGTGCGATCCACCACTTTTTTTGCCATTTCTGCCTAAATTGCCACAGATAAAGTAGTGCCAGTATAAGGAAATTTACACTTAACAGTTGCCATTGTTGCTGATAATTCAGATCAACCCAAGAGGTTAAAGGTTCAAGTAAAATAATACTCCAATTGGCTAACCAATCAGCGAACTGCCAAGTGTAAAACAGATTATCTGTTATCAAACTTACTAAAATTAAAGGCACTAATACCATACTATATAGTGGCACTATGATCACATTCGCCAATAACCCAAAGGTAGCAATACCATCAAAAAAATAGAGCTGCACAGGGGAAAAGATTAGCCAGATACCAAACTGTAAATGCAATAACCCACAGATAAAGCGGATAGATTTTGTTAAAAATTTACCAATACCTTTTGCTTGCCATTTAGCAGGTAAATATTTATCCATTGGGAAAAACTGATACCAAGTAATCAAACTGGCTACGGCAAGAATAGACAACCAAAAACTATCAGAAAGTAATGCCATAGGGTCAAGCAAGACTAATAACGCCACACAACGCCACCAAAGTTGCCAAGAAGTGTAATGCCTTCTAGCAACCTGACAAAGTAGCACCAAACAAATTGCAATTAAAGCTCTTACTGTTGGGATAGCAAAGCCTGCCAAAAAGCTATAACCAAAAGCAAAACCAAACCCAATACTTTTTGCAAAAAATGGATTAAATCTTACCGCTTGGCAAATACCCAAACGACATACAAACCACTGCCCTATTCGGGCAAATAGCACGCCAATACCCATTGCAAGTGCAATATGTAACCCTGAAATTGCGATTAAATGTGCAGTGCTAGTTTGTTGAAAAATATCCCAATGGGTTTGCTTTAACCAAGCTCTTTCACCAAAGGCTAGGGCAAGTAGTAATCCTTGCGTATCTAATTCACTAGTAGCCATTTTGGCTCTTTCTAACCAAGCAGTACGAAATGGTATTGACTGTTGTTCGAGCAAAATCGCTTTTCTAACCGTAGAGATTTGCTGAATATTTTGTGCAAAATACCATTTTTGTCGATCAAAATTCCCATCATTTAAACGGCTAGAAATCGGGCGAATGTTTAATTCTGCTTGATAAAAACGATCTAAATAAAGTGGTGTTTCACTCTGCCAATTCAAATAGATGCGTAACCCATTTTCTCGCTGAGCGATAGCCGTTTGATACTCTTGTTGTTTTAAAATTTGGACAATTTTAATAGTTTCATTCACTTTCTCTACTTGAACAAGATCAGCTTGTAAAACTTTCCCAAGTGTAATGGCATAGCTCAAAGCAACTGTAATTGCTAAAAATACATAACGAAATTGCCGCTTATATAAAGCAAAGATAAGGAAAATACCTGCTACACCTATTCCACCATATAAAAGTACTTTAGGCAGAATAAGAATAGGTAAAGTAGCAAATAGATAATAATAACAAAAACGATCTAAATTCATTGCGTGATACTCAACTAGAGTTTTTAGTATTACGCAAAATCGTCAAGAGGAAAGTAAAAAAAAAGGATTTGTCGATCGCCATCACAAAAATGAGAGTAATGAGGTGTAATAAACTGTAGAAGATCAAATCTAATCTGACAGCTTCCTATTTGGAACCAAGGTGCCTGTCAGATTAAATTGAGATTCTATACCTACAAATTAGAATATATAGCCTAAATTAGCATTTACATTCCACGAATTTCCTGATTTTCTCAACGTATCTACTTTGGCTCCTATCCCCAAAGACAAACCAGCATTAGTACGGAATTCCGTTGCTAATCCTAAAGCTAGCTTATTTGGATTCGATTCATCATTAAGCTCAAAAGCCCTACCATTTTGGAAATTAGCTTTTAATTTTTTCGACTGAGAACTGCGAATATAATCTATGCTAAATTTAGTGAATAACTGACCGCTTGGTAAAGCTAAAGCAATTTGAGCATCTTGACCCACAAGCATTTCAATATTATTCATATTTTGTGCTTGAACTGTTAAGCCACCACTTCCTTTCTCTGTTAGCCCATCTATTTTTAAATTGTTATATGCTAGACCAGCCTTTGGCGTATAAGTAAATTTACCAAACGGGATACTGTAGTTTACCTGTGTAAATAAACTCGTTACTTGCGGTTTAGTTTTTATATCAAACTGCTGGGCATCATAATCATTATTAATAATACGTTTACCGTTTAAATCTAACTTCCCATAAGCTGCTCCAGTAGTTATAGACAAGTTATCATTTTTCGCAATTAAATATAAGCTACCATAAAAAGAATTACCTTTTAAATAACTACCTTGATTACCATCAAGATGAGTTTTACCAACACCTACCGTTGTACCTAGTGTAATGTTATCGCTTGCTCCATAAGAAAAATCCATCAGAACAAACTGAGAAGTTGATTTTTCTGCAATCGTTTTATAACGACTTTCGCCAACTTTACTCGATACTTGAGTAGATATATCGTCTTTTTTCAATATATTTCGTTTGTCTGTTGTGGTTGCTCGATAATAATTCATATTATCTACTGCAAGACTTGGTAATACCGCATAAATATTTTGATTCTGGGTTTTATCTAAATAGTCATTAACAGCTTTCTTCGACATCGTTTCTGCACTATCCAATCCTTGAGATAGAGTTAAATCTTGTCCTTTATTTGTTAGCGAAGATGAATTTCTTAAGAATGTTGTAGCTGCATTTGTGTGCTGTAATAGCTCTAGATTCTCAATAAATTTTTCCGTCTGCTGTGTAACTCGTGCATCTTTTTTCACATTTTCTTCTGCTAGACGTTGTGCTTCTTTGGCAACATTTGCAGCTGTTATCGCTTCTGCCACTTTGGTTTCAGCTTCTAATTTTGCTTGCTCTGCCTGCTGTTTAGCTTGTGCATCTTTTTTCGCATTTTCTTCTGCTAGACGTTGTGCTTCTTTAGCAGCATTTGCAGCTGTTATCGCTTCTGCCACTTTGGTTTCAGCTTCTAATTTTGCTTGCTCTGCCTGCTGTTTAGCTTGTGTATCTTTTTTCGCATTTTCTTCTGCTAGACGTTGTGCTTCTTTGGCAGCATTTGCAGCTGTTATCGCTTCTGCCGCTTTAGCTTCAGCTTCTAATTTTGCTTGCTCTGCTGCTCTTGCATTTTCTTGTGCTGTAATTAATGCCTGTTTATTTTCCTCTTCTTTAGCTTTTTTAGCATCTTCTTCGGCCTTTTTCGCTAATTCCTCAGCTTTTTTAGCCTCCTCTGCCGCTTTCTTGGCATCTTCTTCAGCTTTAATTCGAGCCGCCTCTGCCTTTTGTCGTTCATCTTCCGCTTTTTTATCCACAATAGCAAACTTATTATCTTTCAATTCAACGGTTTGCAATACATTGCTACTTTTCAATGAAACGCCTGTACTAACAGCGACATTATCCCGACCAAAATCAATTTCTTGATCTTGGTTGGTGACATCTAAAATCATTGTGCCACTACCATTAAATGTGAGACTTTTATTTCTGTTATCTTCATATAATGCGTGACGTTCAGCATTATCTGCGTGATAAAGTAAATTACTGTTTAATGTTACCGTATTTGCCCCCTCAATTTTTGCCGTTGCAACAAATTCAGTTGGCTTATTTATGTCTAATATTTCTGCATTACGAATGTTGTAATCAAGACGAATATTCTCTTTTTGATTATTAGGGCTAAGATTATTACCAAAAATAACTTTATCTTCACCTTCACCTAAATCAACAAGTTTACTATTAATTCGAACATTACTATCTTGAATATGTAAAGTATCATTGCCTGCCTGCAAATCAACATTACCGTTGATAATACTATTATTATTTAGCTTAAGTGTGTTATCACCTTCATCACCCAATACAGCATAAGTTGGTAAATGTCGATTTACGTTAAAGCCATTAGCATTAAAAATAGTATTGTCAGCATCAACATTACCACCAGCTTTAATATTTAAAGCAGTACGATAACCATTGATAATACTGTTATTTAATGCCATTTTACCTGACGTATATAAGGCACCATTCTGTAAGCCAACACCATTAATAATGGTATGGCTTAAAATTGTATCTGTTGTCGTATAGTCACTATCTTTTTGATCATTCGAAAGCGTACCATTAATGACTTTGTAAGTAGTACCCTGTGGATTAGTATATGTCTCTGCACTACCTATCACGACACGTTCAATAGATTCATCATCTTTATTGATTTTTTTAGTTGGCGAAGCATACCAATATGCTGCAGGTGTTAATTCAATTCCTGGTTTTAAGTAGACAAATGTCCCTGCATTTTTAACTGGATCAACATCGGCTTCAAAATAACGGTATGTCTGTTCACTTGAAGATACCGCTTGCATCGGAGCATAATTTCCTGCAATCATCACTCCAGCCATTAACCCATAGTTTTCTACTTTGCCTAAATAACCGCTTTCAAACTTGGGTACACTAGTGTAGGCATCATTTAATTTCCCTGCCACTAAAAGTGCGGAGTGATTACCTGAAATAATCCCTGTATTGATGATATTCGAATTTACAAGTGTTTTATCTACAATTCCTTGCGTTTTTCCGCTTAAATAAATTCCTGTACCTACACCTAAGAAATTAATTCGATTATAGTTTCCTTCAGAAAAACCATGATAAAGTTTCGCATATCCACTGATTACGCCTTGGTTATCAATGTTTCCCATATATGCTGTTTCATTATTGCGTTGTAAAGTTGAAATACCATTACCACTGGCAAAAACCGTTGTTTCTGCACGATCCGTTGTATTTAAACGTTCATTTGTTGTAAGTGTTCTCGCTTCTTTTGGTTTTTCTGGTAGTGGATTTGGTCTAGAACTATAGGTTGCTTTTCGTGTAATAAATAGTTTTGCTTCTTCTGTTGGGATTTTCTCCCCCTCATTTGCAGCTCTTGCAGAAATACCTGCGACAGTTTCTAAACTACCAGAAATCAACCCTTTATTTATTATTTCTCCCATAATCGCATTACCACGTTGCGAATAAGATGAAATACCATTACCTACTGCACTTGCGGTGATACTCATATCACCGGTACCATTTGTGCCAGCGTCTAAACTCGCAATTCCTTCAATACGTCCTGTATTATTGACCTTTTTAACCAACGATTGAGCTTGTTTGGTTTGTCCATTAAAGGTTTCCGTAAATGCACTGATTCCGTTACCGCTACCGTAAGCTTCTGCGGTAGAAAGCAGATGATTTGATTTGTATCCCGAATTATTACCCGATTTTTGGATTAATGTACCGACAATTTGTCCGTTATTATCGACATCTAAAATTTGACTTGATGTTGAATTTTTTGCAAATCGACCTGTCGCAGCAAAAGCCGATATTCCATTTGCAGAACCACGAGCTTTAGTTTGAGTATGGGTCACACCTTTCCCACCTTCAAGTAAAGCTTTACCATTGATACTACCGCTATTTCTTACCACACCTAAAGCAGCATAGTTAAGTTTATCTTCAGAATAGGTATATTTATCGACAGTATCTATATAGGTTGCGACAGAAACACCATTCCCTGATGCAGCACTTCCTACCCCATAAAACTGTGGTGCATATTCCGCTAAATAGGGGCTTTTAACCTCTTGACTAGCCTGTGAGTGTAGAGATCCAACAATTTCACCTAGATTCGTCACGGCTTCTAAGATTGTTTTTATATTTTTACCATACATATCCGCTTCTGACGTATCTGCGGGTGTAGCTGAACCACTATTTTCTTTCAATAAATCCTCTAGCGTAGGACCACTTGACGAATTTTCTACACTTGCACTTGCAGATTTACCCGTTGCACCACTAAATCCATCTACACCTGAACGGCCAAAATCAGCAGTTCCAACAATAGAAATACCATTTGCAGTACCTAGAGAATCGACTTTCCCGTGAACAGTTGAAAGCCCACCTTTTAATTGAGCCTCACCAATTGCAGTACGTTGGTTTTCCACCGATTTGATATTAATATCAATTGAGTTTGGATTACTTGGTGCAGACCAACCAAGTGCATCAATCGCATTTGCTTGTCCTTCAACATTTACACTAGCCCAATATTCATCCTTTCCACCACCTGAACGCTGTCCTTGAGCGACCACTTTACCGTGAATAATTCCTTCATTTAATGCACCTATCTGAGCAATTTTGCTATCACTATCATTTGGATTTCCATACCAAATAATACGAACAGGATTACCAGAGCGGTTTAATTCTCCGCTAACTTTTGATTTTGGTTGATCTGTTGTCACAGAATCAATTTTAGTAACAAGCTCACCTTTTTTAACAGTTGCAATCTCACTTGCACCTTGTTGATAAGCATAGACACCAATACTCGTGCTGGCAAGTGCAAGAGTTATCAAAGATGGTTTAAACAAATTATTTTGAAGCATAAACTAACCTTAAAGTTAAAATAATAACAATTCTCATTATTGATCATATAATAATTTTAATCAATAAAATTTATTTCAAATCAATTAAATAAAAAAACCAAATTTGATAATTAATTTATATTAAAAATAAAAAAATGGTGATTAATTTAAGTAAGTCATTGATTATAAAAATAGGATCAAGCAATAAATTTGCTATGACTTTTGCAGAATTTGGTAGACAACCTGTCGCTTTTTATTGCCTATAAAAAAAGCAGACCATTACGATCTGCTTTTAAAGGATTTACTTTTGAATATGCTAATTTTTATTGCTTTTCTTCGTCAGATAAACTTACTGCTGCGGTGAAAAGCACATCTGTTGATGAGTTTAATGCTGTTTCTGCTGAGTCTTGAATAACGCCAATAATAAAACCAACACCAATAACCTGTGCTGCCACATCATTTGGGATATTGAATAAGCTACACGCAAGTGGAATAAGTAATAAAGAACCGCCTGCAACACCCGATGCACCACAAGCACAAATTGATGCAACAAAGCTTAATAATAATGCTGTCCAGAAATCAGGCACGATACCTTGAGTATAAGCTGCTGCTAATGTTAAGACAGTGATAGTAATCGCAGCACCCGCCATATTGATATTCGCACCCAATGGAATTGAGATTGAATAAATCTCTTCTTTTAAACCTAAACGTTTAGCAAGGTTCATATTAACTGGAATGTTTGCTGCTGAACTACGCGTAAAGAAAGCGGTTACACCACTTTCACGCAAACAAGTAATTGTAAGTGGATATGGATTACGGCGAAGTTTCCAATACACTAACGCAGGGTTTAATAAGAACGCAACAATCGCCATCGCACCTAGTAATACTGCTAATAATTTCGCATAACCTGCAAAAGCATCTAAACCATTTGTTGCAATTGTTTCAGCCACTAAACCGAACACACCAACTGGTGCAAATGCAATCACGATTTTTACCACGAACGACACTGCGTCAGCCATATCATTTAATAACACTTTTGTGCTAGGTGCTGCGTGGCGTAATGCAACGCCTAAACCGATTGACCAAGCCAAAATACCGATAAAGTTACCATTTGTGATTGCACCTAAAGGATTATCTACTAAATTGAAAATAACCGTTTTTAATACTTCACCCACACCTTGTGGTGGTGCTAAACCATCTGGACTTGTTACTAATTCTAATGTAGTTGGGAATAGGTAGCTTAAAATTACCGCTGTGACTGCGGCTAAGAAAGTACCAACCAGATATAAGACTAATACGGGTTTTAAACGGCTATCGCTGCCAACTTCTTTATTAGCAATTGCCGCAAGAACTAAGGTGAAAACTAAAATTGGTGCAATCGCACGCAATGATTTCACAAAGAATTGACCCAATACACCAACACTAGTTGCTGCATCAGGGAATGTAAGAGCTAGAATCAGCCCAAGAACTAAACCTACTGCGATACGTAATACTAAATTACCGCCAAGGATTTTTGAAGATACACAGTTACTCATAAAAATTCCTGTAAGAGAACGAAATGATAAACGCCTAGACGTCTATCCACCTAAAAAATAGAAATGTGAGATTAGCGGAAAAATAGCAATAAGTGAATAGTCAAGTAAGAAATTCTGATGATAAAGTCATAAAATTTTTATACTACATCGCTTTTGTTTCATTTTTTTAAATTTTATCTAACTTATGATTAAAAAATATCTTAACTTGTTTCCGCAAACCTTTGCTTTCAGGTAGAATAATCAAAGTTTTTACCATTCATTTTCAAGAGAATTTATGAAACCTGAAAACAAAGCGGATTTTAAACGTATTATTCGAGCAACAGGCTACTCAATGAAGGGCTTAAAAAGTGCTTACATCAATGAAGCTGCATTTCGTCAAGAAGTGTGGCTTTCTTTTTTTCTTATTCCGTTAGGATTTATTTTAGGCGATGGCGTTATTGAAAAAGTGCTATTAGTTTGCTCAGTATTATTGGTTCTAGCGATGGAATTATTAAATAGTGCTGTGGAAGCTGTTGTTGATCGTATCGGATCTGAATATCACGAATTATCAGGTAGAGCAAAAGATATTGGCTCTGCAGCTGTCTTTATGACAATGGTAATGTTTGGCGTAACTTGGATCTTAATCCTATTTTTCTAACACAAATAAGTGGTTAGATTTTTATTCTTTTTTACATTTTTATTCACATAATATTAGAGGACTTTATGAAGTTTACGAAAACTCTACTTACAACTGCCTTATTAGGTGCAACAACCGTAATGGCATACGAAACAGATAAAACTTACCAATTTACTGTGTTACATTTAAATGATACACACGGTCATTTCTGGAAAAATGATAAGGGTGAATATGGTTTTGCTGCTCATAAAACAGTTATCGATAATATTCGTAAAGAAGTAGAAGGTAAAGGTGGTTCAGTATTATTACTACACGCTGGTGATTTTAATACGGGAGTTCCTGAATCTGATATGCAAAATGCAAAACCAGATATTGAAGGGATGAATATGATTGGTTATGACGTCGCAGTACTAGGTAACCACGAGTTTGACTTCCCACTTCAAATCTTAGATATGCAAGAAAAATGGGCAAAATTCCCGCTTATTTCTGCAAATGTAATCAATAAAAAAACCAACAAACCATTAGTGAAACCTTACGTTACTTTAGATAAAAATGGTCTAAAAGTGGCGGTAGTTGGCTTAACGACTGAAGATACAGGTAAATTAGGTAACCCTGATGTAACAGAAAACGTTATTTTTAATGATCCAATTGAGACAGCAAAAACAACACTTGAAGAAATTAACAAAACAGAAAAACCAGATGTGCGTATTGCATTAACACATATGGGTTATTATTTTAATGAACAACACGGTTCAAATGCACCAGGTGATGTTAGCCTTGCTCGCCGTTTAGATAAAGGGGCTTTTGATTTAATTATTGGTGGACATACTCACGATACAGTGTGTATCGATGAAAAAGGCGAGTTCAAATTAAAATATACACCGGGTGAAGAATGTAAACCTGATTTCCAAAATGGTACTTGGATTGTTCAGGCAGGTGAATGGGGTAAATTTGTTGGTCGTGCCGATTTTGAATTTAAAAATGGTGAAACCAAATTAGTTAAATATGAACTGATTCCTGTGAATTTGAAACAAAAAATCAAATTAGAAGATGGCAAATCAGAATATAAACTTTATCAAGCTGAAATTGCTGAAGACCAAGCTGTATTTGAACACCTTAAAAAATACCAAGATGAAGGCGATAGATTACTTGGAGTGAAAGTTGGCGAAGTAAAAGGTAAGTTTGAAGGGGATCGTAAAATTATTCGTTTCCACCAAACTAACTTAGGTCGTTTAATCGCACAATCACAAATGGAACGTGTAAAAGCAGATATTGGAATTATGAACTCTGGTGGTATTCGTACTTCAATCAATGAAGGTGATGTAACCTATAAAGATCTTCTTACAGTTCAGCCATTTGGTAATATGATTGCAACTGTTGATTTAACAGGACAAGAATTACTTGATTACTTAAATGTGGTTGCTCTTAAAGAGATTGATACAGGTGCTTATCCGCAATTTGCAGGTATTTCAATGGTTGTTGATCGTACTGCGAAACAGGTATCAGATGTAAAAGTTGCAGGTAAACCACTAGATCTTAATAAGAAATATAAAGTTTCTTTACCTGATTACTGTGCAAGTGGCGGTGATGGTTATCCTGTAATGAAAAAACACCCAAGCTATGTGAATACAGGCTTTATTGATGCTGAAATGTTGAAAAAATATTTTGAAGAAAATAGCCCATTAGACGCATCAAAATTTGATCCGAAGAATGATATTATCTTTAAATAATATCTCAGTTTATTGACAAAGTGTTTTCATTCGGACGCCAAGCGTGGCGTCCCTACAAAGAAAAACTATAACCAATTGAAAAATAAACATTTTATTTTTTTTCGTGTAGGGACGCCACGCTTGGCGTCCACTCATTAAATCAACAAATTAAGGTTTGTCATCAGTCTGTGATATTATCTTTAAATAATATCTTCTCGTTTTAGATATAGTGGGCTAAATGCCCACTCAGACTGATGACAAACTCAAAAATGTTGTTAAATGCAAAATTCTGCCCCCGTTTACGGGGGAAGTACCCGAACGAAAGTTCGGGGGTAGGGGGTAAAATAGCTGATTTATTAAATGTAGCTGTACAAAATAAATGGCATTAGCCCCCTTCGGTTCGCTTCGCTCACCACTTCCCCCGCAAGCGGGGGCAGAATTAATCGCAAATACTGTGTTCAATAAGTTTATCTATAATCTGAGTGGGCTAAATGCCCACTATTTTTTACTTATTTATGTACAAAAGAGGTAATTTAATACCTTTATCTTGTTCATCATTGCAATATCAATTTATACAATATATGCTCAACTTAAAACAAACATTAGCTGAATTTTCCCTTGTACAGAAAACTCGTTTTACTGAAAGTCCAATTGATGTCGTTGAACTTCTCCACCAACGCAGTGATTTTTATGATGATATTTTGAAAAAACTATGGCAAAGCTACGGTTTTAGCGAGCGAGCCGATCTAGCGTTAGTTGCAGTGGGGGGATATGGTAGGCGTGAAATGTTTCCATTATCTGATTTGGATATTTTAGTATTAACTGAACACACAATAGATGAGCAAACTCAACAAAAATTGAATGAATTATTTAATTTATTATGGGATTGTAAATTACAGTTAGGAACTAGTATCCGAACTTTAGCCGAATGTATCTCTATTGGTAAAAGTGAAATTTCCGTTGCTACTAATATGTTGGAGAGCCGTTTTATTATTGGGAATGTTAAACTTTGGAAAGCACTGTTTGAACAACTTCACACACCTGATTTTTGGGCTATATCTGATTTCTTCCACGCCAAAATAGCTGAGAAACAAGCTCGTTACGAACGTTATCACAATACAAGTTACAATCTTGAGCCTGATTTAAAACATAGCCCCGGTGGATTGCGAGATCTCCATTTACTCTCGTGGATAATGCTCCGCCAATATGGTGTTTATCGTTTAGACAACCTATTAGAAAAAGGGATTTTATATCCTGAAGAATATCAAGAATTACAACAGGCAGAAAAAGTACTATTTCGAATGCGTTTCGGTTTGCACTTACAACTTAAACGCTATGACAACCGATTACGTTTCGATCGACAACTACAACTAAGTGAGCAGTTAGGTTATCAAGGTGAAGGCAATCAGCCTGTTGAAGCAATGATGAAAACCTTTTTCCAAGCAACACAATCAATTTCTCAACTTAGCCAGTTACTGTTAGATAGCTTTGAACAAGAACATCTGAGATCTTCTATGATCTTGCAAAAAAAGGCACAAAAACAACCGCTTGATCACGCTTTTTTTCTGCAAAATAACTATATTTACTGCATAGATCCAGCTAATTTTATACAACAACCGCATACCATACTAGATCTGTTTTTACATCTTACTCAGTATCCACAAGCAATCATTGATACCAATACGTTACGCCAATTACGTCTTTCTTTACGCAAACTGAAACGTCCATTGAGTGAAGAACCATTAGCAAGACAAGGCTTCATCAAGCTCTTTCAACAACCCAATATGGTAAAACGAGCCATCGTACCAATGCATCAGTTCGGTGTGCTTTCAGCTTATTTACCTCAATGGAAAAGTATTGAAGGTTTAATGCAATTTGATATGTTCCATATTTATACCGTTGATGAACATACTATTCGTGTAATGTTAAAACTAGAGAGTTTTTTAGATAACCGAAGCCAAGAAAATCACCCACTTTGTTGTGAATTGATTCCTGCTTTACCTAATCTATCATTACTCTATTTTTCGGCATTATTTCACGATATTGCAAAAGGTCGAGAAGGCGATCACGCAATAGAAGGGGCAATAGATATACGTCGATTTGCTGAACAGCACAACTTTAGCCTAGCAGATACCGATTATATGGCGTGGCTTGTGGCAGAGCATTTAACGATGTCTATTACTGCACAACGCCGAGATATTCACGATCCTGAAGTTGTAAAAGCATTTGCAAAAATTGTTGGTAATCAAACCGCTCTTTCTGCATTAACTTGCCTAACTGTTGCTGATATTTGTGCGACTAACGAAAACTTATGGAATGACTGGAAGCGGTCGCTTTTTCGTAAACTTTTTCAATTTACCCAAGAACAACTGGCGATTGGTAATGAACAATCTATTGATTATCAAAAAATTGAAATGGAACATCGCCAACAAGCTCTTGCACAATTGACTCAACAACGGAGCTTAACGGAGACGGCACATCAACAACTTATCGCATTTTGGCAAACTTGTCCGAATAGTTATTTTATCCGCAATAGCCCGACACAGCTTGTTTGGCACGCAGAGCGTTATTTGCATCATTCAAAGTTACCAATGGTTCTTGTCAGTAACCAATATGCACGAGGAGCAACGGAAATTTTTGTGCATTGTGATGATCAACCACAATTATTTGCCCGAATTGCCCATACACTAAGCCAGAAAAAAATCAGCATTCACGATGCTCAAATTATTACGGGAGAAAATGGGCGAGTGTTAGATAGTTTTATTATCACTGAAAGTAACGGTAAACCTTTAAGTGATGAGCGTAGTTACGACATTCATCAAGCATTGATAAAGACATTAACTCAAACTGAGCAAAAGCCGTTAAAATTAGCTAAAAAACCGATTAAACATCAATCGTTTAAACGTAAAACGAAAATCCGTTTTTTAGCTAATTCTCAGAAAAATCATACCGCTTTTGAGCTTTTTACCTTAGATCGAGAAGGTCTTTTGGCTCAAATTGGTAATATTTTCAACCAACGCTCGCTAAATTTAGTTAATGCAAAAATCACAACGATAGGTGAACGAGTAGAAGATTTTTTTGTTGTAACTAATTCACAAGGAAAAGCACTTGATGAGATGGAAAAAGCTCAATTAAAACAACAATTATTAGATGAATTGACTAAATAATTTGCTATATTAGGAATAAGAAATTTATCTCTATGTTTCTACTTCAATTATACTAATACAGATTCTTTAATAGGACAGCATAATGAAAAAACTAACTAAACTCCTTTCTCTCTCTACTTTCATAGCACTTGCAGGCTGTAACTCTATCTATGATGCCCCTACAGAAGTGGCGAAACCAGAAATTGAGATTTCTCACAACGATCCACAATGGCAGCAACATTTAGCACAATTACAACAAATTAAAGGCTATTCAGCCAAAGGGCAATTTGGCTATATTTCGCCTGAAGAGCGTTTTTCCTCGCATTTTGATTGGCAATATAAAACGCCAACGAATTTTGGGCTGACGATGTCATCAAATCTTTCAAGTAAATCGTTAAAATTGCAACGTAATCAATTTGGAATGACTGTTT
This sequence comes from Ursidibacter sp. B-7004-1, assembly GCF_053654055.1. Classification (NCBI taxonomy): domain Bacteria; kingdom Pseudomonadati; phylum Pseudomonadota; class Gammaproteobacteria; order Pasteurellales; family Pasteurellaceae; genus Ursidibacter; species Ursidibacter sp. B-7004-1. The sequence continues at coordinate 49,355 of NZ_JBSIUP010000013.1, forward strand.
CAGATAGCGAGGGGCGTAGCCGTACTGAGTCCGATATCAATTTACTAATGAAAGAAATTATCGGTGTATCTTTCCCTATTGATCAATTTGCTTACTGGGTTAAAGGTCAGCCTGAAAAACATTCTAACTATATTGTGAATGAAAAACGCCAGCTATCGCAATTTGACTACCCTGTTAATGGCACAGTTTGGAAAGCCACTTTTGTTGAATATCACGAAGATCGCCAACCTAATCTGCCTAAGTTAATTGTGCTTGAAAATGGTAAACAGACCCTAAAAATTCGTATTGATAACTGGGCTTACTAATGACCGAACGTTTTTCTTTTCCTAGTCCAGCTAAACTCAATTTATTTTTATATATCACGAGCAAGCGGACAGATGGCTATCACGAATTACAAACGCTATTTCAGTTTTTAGATTTTGGTGATGATATTGAGATTGAGATCAGCCAAGATCCTGAAATTATTCTCACTGAAACACTTGAGAACGTACCTATTGAGCAGAATTTAATTTATCGAGCTGCAAAACTTTTGCAACAACAGACCGCTTGTTCTCTTGGGGCAAAAATTAGCTTAACCAAGCGATTACCAATGGGCGGTGGTGTCGGTGGTGGATCATCAAATGCCGCCACTGTTTTGGTCGCACTAAATCAATTATGGCAGACAGGGCTATCCCTAGAGCAACTGGCAGATATTGGTCTATCTCTTGGTGCTGACGTGCCGATTTTTGTGCGAGGTTTTGCTGCTTTTGCTGAAGGTGTTGGGGAAAAACTCACACAGTGCCAACCTGTTGAAAAATGGTATGTGGTATTAAAACCTGATGTTTCTATTTCAACAGCCTTGATTTTTCAGCACCCTGACTTACCCCGAAATACACCAAAACGGAGTTTAATGGAATTATTAACAACAAATTGGGCAAACGATTGCGAAAAAGTTGTTCGAGATCATTATTCAGAGGTTGATGATCTACTCGCTTGGTTGGTACAATACGCACCATCTCGGCTAACTGGCACAGGTGCTTGTGTATTCGCCGAGTTTGATAGTAAAGAAGAAGCATTAAAGGTTTTCGCACTGAAACCAAAGCATATTGAAGGCTTTGTGGCAAAAGGGCAGAACATTTCTCCTTTACACCAAAAACTGAATTTATTTCCTAATGCTTAATTTATAACCTAGAGGTTCCCCAACAATGCCTGATATTAAACTCTTCGCAGGAAACGCTACACCAGAATTAGCAAAACGAATTGCTGAACGTCTTTATATTTCCCTTGGCGACGCAACCGTTGGTCGTTTTAGTGACGGAGAAATCCAAGTACAAATCAATGAAAATGTGCGTGGTGGGGATATTTTTATTGTGCAATCAACTTGTGCACCAACTAACGATAATTTAATGGAACTCGTGGTAATGGTTGATGCTCTTCGTCGTGCATCGGCGGGGCGTATTACAGCTGTTATTCCATACTTTGGCTATGCTCGACAAGATCGTCGTGTTCGTTCAGCGCGTGTGCCGATTACCGCTAAAGTCGTTGCTGATTTCCTATCAAGTGTTGGTGTGGATCGCGTATTAACCTGCGATTTACACGCTGAACAAATTCAAGGTTTCTTTGATGTTCCTGTTGATAACGTATTTGGTTCACCTGTTCTACTTGATGATATTTTGAAAAAAACAGATCTTGTGAACCCAATCGTAGTATCTCCAGATATTGGCGGTGTTGTTCGTGCAAGAGCGGTCGCTAAATTATTAAATGATGCAGATATGGCAATCATTGACAAGCGTCGTCCAAAAGCGAATGTCTCACAAGTAATGCACATTATTGGTGATGTTGCTGAACGTGATTGTATCTTAGTTGATGATATGATCGATACTGGTGGCACGCTAGTGAAAGCAGCAGAAGCATTAAAAGAACGTGGTGCAAGACGTGTATTTGCCTATGCAACTCACGCAGTATTCTCAGGTGCAGCAGCAAAAAATCTTGCAAATGATGCTTTAGATGAGATTGTGATTACCGATACTATTCCACTTTCAGCGGAAATTCGTGCTTTAAATAAAGTACGCGTATTAACCCTTTCTGGAATGCTTGCTGAAGCAATTCGTCGTATTAGCAACGAAGAGTCTATTTCAGCAATGTTTAGCCACTAATTGTTATTATCTAGCCCAGTCGAATGATTGGGCTTTTTTACATCAAGCGGTCAGATAGCGAGAATTTTTTGCAAATGATTTATCCCTTAATTCGTAAAGCCCTGTTTGCAATGGACGCAGAACAGGCACATCATTTTTCCATTAGAGCCTTAAAGCTGTTAGGCTATCTTCCAAACTGCCATCAGTTGCCTGATAATCCTGTTAATGTGATGGGATTAACCTTTAAAAATCCGATTGGTTTAGCGGCAGGTGCTGATAAAAATGGAGAAGCGATTGATGGCTTTGCTCAACTAGGTTTTGGATTTATTGAAGTGGGAACGGTTACACCTGTTGCACAAGATGGAAATCCACGTCCACGCCAATTTCGTTTACTTGATGCTGAAGGTATTATTAACCGTAATGGTTTCAATAACCTAGGTGTTGATGTACTCGTTGAGAATGTTAAAAAAGCAAAATATAACGGCATATTAGGGATTAACATCGGTAAAAATGCGACAACACCTATTGAAAATAGCCTTGATGATTATCTTATTTGTTTACGCAAGGTATATTCTTATGCAAGTTATGTTACCGTAAATATCTCATCGCCGAATACCAAGAACCTACGTTCTCTGCAATACGGTGAAGCTCTTGATGATTTACTGCAAGCCTTAAAAGCAGAACAGCAGGCTCTTTCGCAAAAAAATAGTTGCTATAAACCGCTTGTATTGAAAATTGCGCCTGATCTAAATAATGACGAAATAGCCTCTGTTGCAGACAGCCTTATCAGACATCAAATTGATGGGGTGATTGCAGGAAATACGACGTTATCTCGTGAAAGCGTAGCGGGTTTACCCAATGCAGATCAGCAAGGTGGATTAAGTGGAAAACCACTTTGTCAGTTAAGTACTCAAGTTATCCGCCAACTCAATAAAGAATTACAAGGAAAGCTCCCAATTATCGGTAGTGGTGGTATTCATTCGATTGCATCTGGGCAAGAAAAAATTGATGCCGGAGCAAGCCTATTACAACTTTATTCTGCGATGGTTTATCAAGGACCTAAATTGATTGAGCAATTAGTGAGAAATGTACGTTTAACCAATTAACTACACAATTTTCTATCTTTTTATAACGCCTTTCTAAATCAGATTTAAATATAAAAAAACGGCTTTGATTAATCAAAATAATCAAAGCCGATGTTTAATGTTCTAAGCTAATTACAATTTAGGCCCTGCTGCCACTAATGCTTTACCTTCATCATTAGTTGTGTATTTTTCGAAGTTTTTCACAAAACGACCCGCTAAATCTTCTGCTTTAGTTTGCCATTGTGCTTTATCTGCATAAGTATCGCGAGGATCTAAAATTGCAGGATCAACACCTGGTAATGCTGTCGGCACTGCTAAATCAAAGATTGGTAATGTTTTCATTTCTGCATTTTCGATAGAACCATCTAGAATCGCATCAATAATACCACGAGTATCTTTGATAGAAATACGTTTTCCTGTACCATTCCAACCAGTATTCACTAAGTAAGCCTCTGCACCTGATGCTTCCATACGTTTTACCAATACTTCCGCATATTGCGTTGGGTGAAGAGATAAGAATGCAGCACCAAAACACGCTGAGAATGTTGGTGTCGGTTCAGTAATACCACGCTCTGTACCCGCAAGTTTCGCAGTGAAACCAGATAAGAAATAGTATTTAGTTTGTTCTGGGGTTAGTTTAGAAACTGGTGGTAATACCCCAAACGCATCTGCTGTTAAGAAAATCACTTTCTTCGCGTGACCTGCTTTAGATACTGGTTCAACAATGTTATTGATATGATAAATTGGGTAAGAAACACGAGTATTTTCGGTTTTTGAACCATCATCATAATCCACTGAACCGTCTTCACGCACCACTACGTTTTCTAATAAAGCATCACGTTTGATTGCTCCGTAAATATCAGGCTCGTTTTCAGGTGAAAGTTTAATGGTTTTCGCATAGCAACCACCTTCGTAGTTGAATACACCATCATCGTCCCAACCGTGTTCATCATCACCAATCAATTTACGTTTTGGATCTGTTGAAAGTGTGGTTTTACCTGTTCCTGATAAACCGAAGAACACCGCAACATCACCTTTTTCACCCACGTTAGCAGAACAGTGCATTGATGCGATACCTTTTAATGGTAACCAGTAATTCATTAGTGAGAATAAACCTTTTTTCATCTCACCACCGTACCAAGTACCACCAATCAATTGAATTTTTTCAGTTAAGTTGAATGCGACAAAGTTTTCTGAATTTAAGCCTTGTTCTTTCCAATTCGGGTTAGTTACTTTTGAACCATTCATTACTACAAAATCAGGTTTGAAATCGACTAATTCAGCCTCTGTTGGGCGAATAAACATATTTTTCACGAAGTGAGCTTGCCACGCAACTTCTGTTACAATACGCACTGCAACACGACTATCTTTGTTTGCTCCACAGAAAGCATCAATAACAAATAAACGTTTATTAGAAAGTTGGTTTGTCACTAAATCTTTTAAACTTTGCCACGTTGCTTGGTTCATTGGCTTGTTATCATTTTTTACTGCCTCAGATGTCCACCAAACGGTATCTTTTGTACTTTCATCAAGTACAATATATTTATCTTTCGGAGAGCGACCTGTGAAAATCCCCGTATCCACAGCAACTGCACCAGAAGTTGTTAAGTGACCTTTCTCAAAACCTTGTAACTCTGGTTTCATTTCTTCTTCAAAGAGTTGTTCATAGCTTGGGTTATAAACAATCTCTTTTACATTAGTAATACCTAAAAGTTCAAGTTCTTGTACAACACGATTTGACATAGTAACACCTCATATATGGTTAAATTTAAAAACTGGGCGTATTTTAAAAGTATTTCATTAAAAAAAATGTTACCTACTTCAAATTTTTGAAATTTCATCAAATTTTTTACAAATAAAAATACTGATTTGATAGAATATGAACAGATATTTTTACTAAAAATATAACAATAGCTACAAAAAATGACTTTTTTGTTACAAAATTCTTTTATATTCATCTACACGAGAAATTTATGCGAATCTTAATTGTTTTTTTATCTTTATTGCTGTGCTATTTCCAATTTAGCTTTTGGTTTGGGAAAAATGGATGGTCTGATTATCAAACTATGCAAAATAATGTTGCATTATTGAAAGAGGAACATAAAGCTCTACTCTCTCGTAACAATATGATTATTGTTGAAATTCAAGACTTAAAAACAGGTTCAAATGCATTAGAAGAACGAGCAAGATCTATTCGAGATATGGTCAAAGAAAATGAGGTATTCTACCGTATTATTCCCCACAAATAAGCAAATAAAAAAATAATAAACCAATGGATAGACACTAATATGAAACGAAATATTATTGCAATTATTCCTGCATCTGGTGTAGGTAGTCGAATGCAAAGCCATTTACCGAAGCAATATCTCAAAATTCAAAATAAAACAATTTTAGAACATACGTTATCACTATTTATTGATGATCACCGTGTTACACGTATTATCGTTGTAGTATCTAAACAAGATAGCTACTACCCTAAACTATCTATCCTAAAGCATTCTAAAATTCAATGTGTTTTTGGGGGAGAAACTCGAGCTCACTCTGTATTAAACGGACTGTCTGAACTAACAGAACAAGACTGGGCATTAGTCCACGATGCTGCTCGACCTTGCCTGAAGCGGTCAGATCTCGATAAACTTTTGCAAATTACTGATCCCGATGGTGCTATTTTAGCAACCCCAGCTATCGACACAATTAAACGTACCACCGATGGTTGCCACATTACTCATACAGAAGATAGAACAACGTTATGGCACGCATTAACACCGCAATTTTTCCCCGCCATACCTCTTAGAAATGCCATTCAAGAAGGATTGGCAAAACATTTGGCGATTACCGATGAGGCCTCTGCGATGGAATTTGCAGGTTTTTACCCTCAATTAGTTGAAGGTAGAAGCGATAACATTAAAGTTACTCGTCCTGAAGACTTGGCTCTTGCTGAATTTTATTTAACACAAGGAACAGAAAATGATTAGAATTGGACATGGTTTTGATGTTCACGCCTTTAGTGAACAAGGCCCATTAGTTATTGGTGGTATAACGATTCCTTATGAAAAAGGCTTTATAGCTCACTCGGACGGTGATGTTGCTCTCCACGCTTTAACAGATGCTTTACTTGGTGCGGTAGCGTTGGGTGATATAGGGAAGCTTTTTCCCGACACCGATATGGCATATAAAGGCGCAAATAGTCGTGGTTTACTGATTGAAGCCTATCGACAAGTACAAGAAACAGGATATAAAGTTGGCAATGTTGATGTTACTATCATAGCCCAAGCCCCTAAAATGCGTCCTTACATTGATCAAATGCGCCAAGCGATTGCAGAAGATCTTAAATGTGATATTTCCCAAGTTAATGTAAAAGCCACGACAACGGAAAAACTAGGTTTTACAGGCAGACAAGAAGGCATTGCTTGCGAAGCAGTTGCGTTATTAATTAAAAAGTGATTATTTATAAAATGAGGCTATTTAAGACATATCTACGACACACTAAATGAATCCCAATTTCAAAATTTGGCACTAATTTCTCTGTATAATGAACGAAACTTTTGCAAAATGCCTCATTTGAGGCATTTTGGATTTATAGCTATTGCCAATATTTTTTCTTTGAAGTGTGTCCTATACCAGGGTTAAAGCTATTTGTTGGATCTAAAGCTTTATAAAATTTGCGTAACTCTGGTTTTGCCTCATATAGATGACCGACATTATGTTCTGCGGGGTATTGTGCTCCACGTTTATCTAGTAGTGATAACATTTGATGTTCTAGCTCAATGCAATCATTGCCTTTTTTCACAATGTAATCCTGATGGAAAACGTGGCACATAAAATGTCCATAATAAAGTTTATGGCTGATTTTATGATCGATTTCTGGTGGTAATACTTCAAGCCATTCTCTATCATTACGACGCAATGCAATATCTAATGCAACAATATCTTCTACTTCCTTTTCATTAACTGCACGATAACGAACAGCTGCAGAGGCAACCGCAAAACGGTGTAACATTGCTGCTTGGCTTTCTATTGCATTACATTCAAAGAACGCTCCTTTGCTTTTATCTGCAAAGTAACTAGAAAGAAATTCCCTTGCTTCTTTTACGCCAATTCCCCCCATTTTTACAATTAAATGATGTTCGTATTGATCACGATATTGAAGAAGTTTTTCTGGCAAATGTTGTGGCAATACTTTGGATATGAGTTGTAGCAACTTATCACTCAAATGAGCGGGCAGAAAACTAATTTTTTTTGCAAATCGATCTACTTTTGATTTTAATGCAAAAAGTTGAGGTAAACGGTGTGTTCCTAATTTTTTGATTACCCAAAATGTATCTTTTCCATATTCAGCAGCAATATCAAAAGCATCTCGATGAATATATTCACCAGAAATAGGCAATTGTTGGAAGTTTGCTAACATATGGCGACGAATATCATTTAACGTATCAGTTTGATTTGTTCCGATATAGAAAACAGCAGTTTCTTTTTCTAATGGGAAAGTATCTAACCGAACCGCAAAAATAGCGAGTTTTCCTGCACAACCAGAGGCTTCATAATGGCGTGCTGGATCTGCATTAAAACGAGCAGGCGAGTTCTCATCAACTTGTCGGACGTGATGACAATAAGCGTGATCGTGTCCTTTACCACAATTTTGCTGAATATCTTTATTCTGATAACGGTTTTCTTGCAAATTTTGTAGAATTTCCTCAGGTGTTTCACCTAAATCAATACCTAAATGGTTTTTTAATTCTAGTTCACCTTGCTCGTTAAGCTGAGCATAAAGTGCCATTTCTGTATAAGCAGGCCCCCTTTGTACTAATGCACCACCAGAGTTATTACAAATTCCACCTATAACAGATGCCCCAATACAAGATGAGCCAATAACAGAATGTGGTTCTCTTCCTTGTTCTTTTAATAAAAGTTCTAGCTCATTTAGAGTAGAACCAGGTAAACAGACCACTTGACTAGCATTGTTGATTAACTGGATGCCATTAATTCGCATTGCATTGATGATAACTATATCTCGGTCATAGTCATTACCATTGGGCGTAGAGCCACCTGTTAGCCCAGTATTTGCGGCTTGGCTGATAACAATCACATCAGCCTCAACACAAGCTTTTAATACTTTCCAAAATTCAATTAAGTTTGAAGGTTTTACTACCGCAAGAGCATTTCCTGAGCCAAAACGATAACCACTACGGTAGCTTTCAGTTTTGCTTTGATCTGTAATAATGTATTTTTCACCAACAATTTGCGTCAGTGTTGAGATAAGCTGTTGAGCAGACATAGAGAACTCCTTTTGTGTTTTTCAAAAAAGTATAACAAACTCATTGAGTGATTAAAATTTCTTTATTTAAAAGTGTGAAATGTTTAACAAAATAGAAAAGGCGTAATAAAAAAGAACTGAAATCAGGTTTGAAATCAGTTCTTTAAATTATTTTGATGAAGGTCTTAGTGCATTGTTGCTACTAACATCATTAGCATAAAACTTACCACTGCAAGCAAGAAATGTTTTAAAGAGAATTGTTGTCCTTTTTTAAAAGCTTTAGCACTCAATACAATGTATAGCACTAAAAATAATAATTTTGACCAAATCCAAGTTTCATTGAATGAGAAGCCAAAATAGAAAAAAAGGATTAAGCCAGATACCAAAAGTAGCGTATCAATAAGATGAGGTACAATACGTAAAAATTTGTATTGACGCCAATCGACCATACGAGCAGATAATACCCCACGTGTTAATAATAACGCTAAACTCACATAAGCAAAGCCAATATGAGCAAAAAAGAGAGATTTCATTATTTAGTTCTCCACAATAACAGATTTTAAATATTGAAAAATTTCACGATAATTTTTCGGTGGTTTATTGGCTTGTTTCTCTTTTTGTGCGCCACGAATTAAATTACGCAAATGTTGGCGATCAAGCTGTGGATATTCGTCTAACAATGGATTTAGTGCCACATCACCTTGTTCTAGAAGTTGATCTCGGGTTAGTTCTAATTTCTGTAATAAGGCTAATTGTTGATTATGACGATTTTCTACTTTATCCAAGGCTTCTTGAATTGGCTCAGGATCAACATTGCGTAATAGTTTTCCTACATATTGAATTTGGCGACGACGAGCTTCTAAGCGTAAACGTTGAGCTAATTCAATCGCTTCACGTAAATTATCCTCTAATGGAATTTTGGCTAAATTGGTTGGGTTTAATGCCATTAGATTTTCACCTAGTTTTTTGAGATGTTCCGCATCTCGTTTTATTTCACTCTTACTTACCCAGATGATTTCTTCATCTTCGTCGGTCCAATCTATTTCATTTTTTCGTTGTTTTCTTGCCATAAAATCCCACTCTTTATAATAACTAGTAATTAAAAAGCCTATCGCAAAGGATAGGCTTTTCTGCTATGATTTTTCGCTTTCCATTCTATGCTGAAATTACCTTTAGGTCAAATTTCTCTCAGCAAAAATGATGTTAAAAATAAGGATAAATAATGGCTTTAACCACCAAACAAGAACTACAACAACAAGAAGAAATATTAAGAGAAGCGGTAAGTTCAGCTTTATCTTTTGCAAAAAAAGCAGGGGCAACAGCAGAAGTAGCGGTAACAAAAGTAGCGGGGTTATCGGTTTCTACCCGTTTAGAACAGACAGAAAATATTGAATTTAATAATGATGGTGCGTTAGGTATTTCCGTTTATTTAGGTAAACGTAAAGGCAATGCCTCTACTTCCGACTTACAACCAGCGTCTATTCAACAAGCGGTGGAATCTGCCTTAGCGATTGCAAAATATACATCGGAAGATAATTGTACTGGTTTGGCGGACAAAGAAATGATGGCGTTTGAAACTGTCGATTTAGATTTATATCACCACGCTGAGATCGATGTGGATCAAGCAGTGCAACTGGCAATAGAAACGGAACATCACGCCTTAAATAGCGATGAACGCATTGTAAACAGCGATGGTGCGACATTTAATTCCCATAGCGGTATTCGTGTTTATGGAAATACACACGGAATGTTACAAAGCTATTTATCTAGCCGTTATTCGCTCTCTTGTAGCGTGATTTCTGCCTATCAAGATCAACTAGAAAGAGACTATGAATACACCATTTCTCGCCAGTTTAATCAGCTTGCCACGCCAGAATGGGTGGGAAAACAGGCTGGTTTAAAAGCAGTAGATCGTTTAAACCCACGCCAATTAGCCACCTGTGAAGTACCTGTTATTTTCTACAACGATGTGGCAACAGGTTTAATCGGACATTTAGCAGGGGCGATTAGTGGCGGTGCGTTATATCGTAAATCTAGTTTTTTACAAGATAAATTAGGCGAAAAAATTCTGCCTGATTGGTTTGCGATTTCAGAACGACCGCATTTATTACAACAGCTCGCATCGTCCGCTTTTGATAGCGAAGGGGTGAGAACGGAAAACCGAGAAATTATTACAGACGGCATTTTACAAACTTATCTTTTGACCAGTTATAGCGGTCGAAAACTGGGTATGCAAACCACAGGACACGCAGGTGGTATTCACAACTGGTTGGTCAAACCAAACCGCACTGGAGGGTTAGATACCTTGCTTAAAGAGATGGGAACGGGGCTATTAGTTACCGAAATGCTTGGTAGTGCAATCAATGGTGTAACAGGTGAGTATTCTCGTGGTGCAGCAGGTTTTTGGGTTGAAAATGGCGAGATTTGCTACCCAGTGGCAGAAATTACCATTGCAGGCAAGTTACAAGAGATGTATCAAAATATGGTTGCAGTGGCTGATGATATTGAACACCGCTCAAATATTCAAACAGGTTCTATTTTATTAGACACAATGAAAGTTTCGGGTCAGTAAGCAATTTAGATTAAGTAAGTGGGGATCATTCTCCCCACATTGCCTTTGTATATTTCAAATGATTTAGAATACACTTTTTGCTTCTTTTAATAAGGTTTCAGGTACGGTAATGCCTAATTCTTTTGCAGTCTGTTGGTTGATTGATAATTCCATTTTGCTAACAGAATGAGTGGCAATAGCCCCTGCTTTTTCACCGCGTAAAATGCGAGCTACAACTTTACCTGTTTCCGCACCAATATCATATTGGTTTACTGCATAAGCCGCTAATGCTCCACGTTCTACGGTATCTTTATCTGCTGCAATCACAGGGATTTTTGCTTCTAATGCAGCCTTATGTAATGCTTCATAAGCAGAAACTACCGCATTATCTTCAGAAATATAAATCGCTTGTACTTTACCATTTAGGCTACGAGCAGCTGTACCAATATCTGCACTACGTTGTACTGCAACAGGCACCACTTGAATATTCACTTTTTTACTCGCTTCTTTTAATTCATCAAGTACAATCGCTGAGTTTACTTCCCCTGCACTATACACATAGCCAACCGCTTTTAAGTTTGGTACTAATGTTTGAATGAGTGAAAGTTGTGGTTCAATGTCTTTATGATCAGAGATCCCTGTTACATTTGTTCCACTTGGCTCCCAAGATTTAACTAATTTTGCTGCCACTGGATCAGTTACCCCAGAAAAGACAATCGGAATGCTACGAGTAGCGGCTACCACTGGTTGAGCACTTGGGGTGGTAATTGGAATAATAATGTCGGCTTTGTCGCCCACAAATTTACGTGCAATCTGTGCCGCTGTTGCAGTACTACCTTGTGCCGATTGGAAATCAATTTTAATATTCTTCCCATCGACAAAACCTTCTCTTGCCAGTTCTTCTACAACACCTTGACGGATAGTATCTAATGCTGGGTGTTCTACGATGGCGGTAATCGCAACGTTATGTAATTTTTCCTGAGCAATACTCGCCACAGAGAATAAACTTAATGCACTAATCAATAATGTTTTGCGTAATTTCATATAACTTCCTTACTAGATAAAGATAAGATTTTGCATTTTTGTACTATTACAAAAGTACATTTGATGTAAATTTAATTTATCTTTGATAATTAAGCAAGTGTTTTTTGAAAATAAAAAATAGAAATAGCAAGTTATCTCAATTCCCCAAGATACTTTCTATTTCTGTCCGTTGATTAGTCGAAAATGTCAGAATGTGAAGCTAAACGGATAAAAGAGATTACATCTTCTCTTATTTCGTAAAGTAGTACAAGATCATTATAAATATGGCAGTCTCGTATCCCTTCCATATCTCCTGATAAAGCGTGATCCTTATAAATTATAGGGAGTTCTTTTCCATTTAATAAAGCATTAAATACTTCTGTGTATCTATCACTGACTAAAATCTCAGGATTACTTTTTGCTAATTTGGCAATGTCTCTCTTAAATGGCTTAGTTAATTCATATTCCTTTAATTTATTATTTTGCTTCATTATGATGCTCGTCTTTGGCTATTTCTCGCATTACACTAAAAATGTTAGTATCGTTAATGCTATGACGTTCAGCCTTACCGTTTCTGACTTCACTTATAGCTTCCAATGTTTCATTATTAGGTTTCAAATAGGACAAATTGATAGGAATTGTTCTTGTATTAGCAATCTCTGTTAAAAACAAAGTCAATACTTGAGATGGTGTAAATCCATATTGTTCTATAACTTGAAAGGCTTTCATTTTTACGCCCTCTGCCACTCTAAAACTGAAGGCCGCATTACTTCTAGACATTTTCATTCTCCTAAATTTAAGTTAAATATGTATTTCAATGAAATACAACCTTATTATAATAAAAACACATTTCAATGCAATGTACTTTTTGATCCTAGATTAAAACGCTTTATTTAAGGTTATAAAAAAAGCGGTAAGATAATGCAAATATTTTGCAAAATCTCACCGCTTATTAAGAATGGCTATATTACTTTACTAATTTTAGGTGTGTTGGCTTAGTTTTAGGTGCTTTTTTTACTTTTGTGGTTTCTGCCTGCTCTGTTGAGCGTGCTAGATATTGTTGCTCATCATAATAAGCTTCTTCCTGAAACATTACACCATCGCCTGTTTCTTGAGCATAGATAGCTTCAGCCGCACCAAATGGGATATAAATATCACGCAACATTCCTTGAAAACGGGCATTAAAACTAATTGCATCATCATTTACAACGTATTGCCCAATAGAACGTGGTGAAATATTTAAGATAATTTTGCCATCACGCACAAACTCAGTAGGAACATCAACATCAGGATATGATGTATTTACTAAAAGATAAGGGGTATAATCGTTATCTAATAGCCAATTATAATATGCGTGATAAAGATAAGGACGTAAGGGTTTCATTAGTCTTTATCATCCATTAAATTTTTAGGTGCACTTCCACCCACAGATTGCACAAAACTATCACGTTTAAACACTCTAGTCATATAGGCTTTTACTGCTTTACTTCCCGCACCTGTAAACTCAACACCTAAATTGTGCATACGCCATAATAATGGAGCAATGTAGCAATCCACTAAGCTAAAATCTTCACTTAGGAAATAAGTTGTTTCTGCAAATACAGGGCCTAAAGATAATACTTCTTCTTTCAACTGTTTTAAGGCCTTTTGAGCCTCTTCTGTGGTTGGATCTCTATCAACAAGATCAATCAGTGAATACCAATCGTTTTGGATTCGGTGCATATTTAAACGGCACTGTGCGCGCAACACTGGATAAACAGGCATTAAAGGTGGGTGTGGGAAACGCTCATCAAGATATTCCATAATGATTCGAGCATTTGACAAAACTAAATCACGATCAACTAATGTTGGAATAGTTCCACGTGGATTAACTTCCATTAAATCTTCAGAAATCGTATTGGGTGCAATATTTTCAATCTCGTACGCTACCCCTTTCTCGGCTAATACAATACGAACCTGATGGCTATAAATATCTGTTTTTTCTGAAAAAAGTGTTGGTACAGAACGTTTACTTGCGCTGGTCATTTTTTCTCCCATATTAAATACTGTCAAATAATCTTCAGATTTTAGCACATCTTATATAGTCAATAACAGCCTTATTTTTCTGTTGTTTCCATTGATAAACCTTTTGACGAACAACAAGAAAAAGTCTAGCATTCCACTACTTATTATTACTACTTAGAGGATCTACTAATGGAAAATGCAAAAAAACAATCTTTCCAAGATATGTTGGAATACGTTCATCTCTACCGTTTAAAAAACAAACTATTAAGAGAAACTGCTGATAATGATCGTAAAATTCGTGATAATCAAAAACGTATTTTATTACTAGATAACCTTAACCAATATATTACCGACTCAATGTCAGTAGAAGAAATTAGAGCAATTATTGCTAATATGCGTGAAGATTATGAAAATCGTGTAGATGACTATATGATCCGTAATGCAGAACTTTCTAAAGAACGTCGTGGCATTCGCCAAAAAATGGCAGAACATAGCCATAAGAAATAATATCTTCTCTCTATCTAACTATCCTAGATACTTATTTAGGATAGTTATTCGCCAATCTTACATTCAGGAAGCCAATAATGAAGAAAATAGAACGACTATTCGCCAATAATCACGCTTGGGCAACCCAAATGAAAGATGAGCAATCTGATTATTTTAAACAGCTTGCTGAACATCAAAAACCCAATTATCTTTGGATTGGTTGCTCTGATAGCCGTGTGCCTGCTGAGAAATTAACAGGATTAGAGCCTGGTGAGCTTTTTGTTCATCGCAATGTTGCTAATATGGTCATTCATACGGATTTAAACTGTTTATCTGTGGTGCAATATGCAGTTGATGTACTTGATATTGAGCATATCATCATCTGTGGACATACAAACTGTGGAGGTATTAAAGCGGCTATTGGTACAGAAGATTTTGGTTTAATCAATAACTGGCTACTTCATATTAAAGATTTATGGTTTAAACATAGCCACTTATTAGGTAAATTATCTTACGAACAACGAGCAGATATTCTCACTCGCCTAAATGTTGCGGAACAAGTGTATAACTTAGGGCGTTCATCTATTGTTGATGCTGCGTGGAAACGTGGGAAAGCACTTTCTATTCACGGCTGGGTCTATGATGTCAATGATGGTTTCTTAAACGATCAAGGTGTTATCGCAACTAGCCGCCATTCTCTTGAAATCACCTACCGACAAGCTATTGCTAAATTGCTCGCTGAAGCTGACGAAATTTCAGCCCAAAATCGAGTAAGTAATTTCGTACAACCATAAAAAATCAACACCAATAAAATAAAAGCGACAGTGATTTACTATTGCTCAGACTGATGACAATCCCTAATTTGTTATATTTAATAAACGGACACACGCAGTGATCTGCCCCCAAAAAGTTAGACTGATTTAATTCAAGGATTGAGTTCTATATTGCACAGGACTCAATCCTTTTAATTTTCCTTGTAGATACCATCTCAACTTCCCCCCCAACCGTACTTT
>NZ_JBSIUP010000014.1:0-63072 GCF_053654055.1 Ursidibacter sp. B-7004-1
TCCCTGATTTGTCGTTCTAAACGAACGACAAACCTTTCCCTCTCCCGCAAGCGGGCGAGGGGAATTGTGCAACTGCCACATAATACCGGTGTTTTCATCTTTATTCCTTTTATTATTTTTCGCCCAAACTCACCACATCAGGTAATTTGACTAATTGGTTAAGTAATAGCTCAATAGCTCGTTCGCTTTGTACTTTAACTTTTAGCTCAATAATGTTGTTTTCTGTTTGGGTTTGGAGTGTGATCACTTCAAAGCCACGATGGCGAATCACACGTAATAAACGTTCTAAAATTTCTGGGCGTTTGTTGGCTTGAATAGTTAAATCATAAGTTTTCATTATTAGACCCCAATATCTTCTTCAATCATATCGCTATTACACGCATTCGGTGGCACAAGTGGCCATACATTTTCTTCATCAGGAATACAAACGTGTAGTAAATATGCGTTTTTCGCATTCAGTAAGCGGTTAATTGCATCGGATACTTGGCAAGCTTTTTCAATGCGTTCGCCAGCGATACCAAAAGCAGAAGCAAGTGTTACAAAATCAGGGTTATCATCTAAAATTGTTTGGCTATGACGCCCGTGGAAGAACAGTGATTGCCATTGTCGAACCATTCCTAAACGTTGGTTATCCAATAGTAAAATTTTGATCGGTAAATTCGCTCGTTTAATTGAACCAAACTCTTGAATGTTCATCATCAATGAGCCATCGCCTGTAATTAAGATAACAGGATCTTGTGGACGAGCTTTCGCAACCCCTACCGCAGCAGGCAAACCAAAGCCCATTGTGCCAAGCCCTGCCGAAGTTAAGTAATTTTCAGGGGCATAATGTTGCATATGCTGTGCCGACCACATTTGGTGCTGTCCAACATCAGTAGTAATCACTGCATTGTGTGGTTTACGCTGAGAAAGTGTATGCACCAATGCCCAAGGATCAATTTCTTTATCGCCACTATTTTCAATATAACGGAAATCAAAATCTGCTTTTAAACGGCGAATATCTTCACGCCAAGACTCAATATCTAGCGGTTGGCTTAGTGCATTTACCGCTTCAATCAGATCACCTTGTAGAGCAACAGTCGCTCGGCGTAATTTGTTAATCTCCGCTACATCAATATCAGCGTGGATCACTTTGGCATTGGGTGCAAAAGTATCAAGTTTGCCTGTTACTCGGTCATCAAATCTCGCACCGAATGCAATAAGCAAATCGCTCTCTTGTACGGCATAGTTAGCGGCTTTTGTGCCGTGCATTCCCAACATTCCCATATAAAGTGGGTGTTGTGGTGGAATAGTGCCTAATCCTTTTAGAGTAGAAACAGACGGAATATTGGTAATTTCTAGGAAGTTTCTCACCGCTTCTACTGCTCCAGCCATTCCTACACCACCACCAACATATAATATTGGGCGTTTAGCTTCGGCTAAGAGGACTTTAGCTTGTGCTAAAGCGGTAGGATCTTGCGAATTATTTGCAAGTTTTGGATAAACAATCGGTTTAGCAGAGGTTGGGGCAAACTGTACGTCTTTTGGAATATCGACTAGCACTGGGCCTGGGCGACCACTTTGAGCAATTTGGAATGCTTTAGCTAATACTTCAGGTAATTCATCAATATTTTGTACAATAAAACTATGTTTAGTACAGGCTAAAGATAGCCCTAATACATCAATTTCTTGGAACGCATCAGTGCCAATAAAAGAAGTTGCAACTTGTCCTGTGATTGCCACAATAGGAATTGAATCCAATAATGCATCAGCCAACCCTGTAATTAAATTAGTTGCCCCAGGGCCTGATGTGGCAATACAAACACCCGTTTTCCCTGTTGAGCGAGCATAACCAATTGCGGCAATTGCAGCTCCTTGTTCATTACGACAGAGTAAGTGATCTAAACCTGAATCATAAATTGCATCATAAACAGGCATTATTGCCCCACCTGGATAACCAAAAATGGTAGTTACACCGTGAGCTTTTAAGCTTTCTACGACTAAATTTGAGCCATTCATTAAATGTTGTGTCCTAAATTTTTTTATGCGAATGAAAGTGTTATTGATAACATAGATTAGCTTAATTTTGAACAGCTTAGCGAAAATTTGCTGAAAAAAGTTGAAAAAAATAAAATCAACACAATCTATTCGCTCAATTGAGTAAGGAGAAGACTATGCCTATTTTGTTATTTTTTGTCGGACTATTTTTATATATCTATTGTGAAATCTCATTATTGGTTGCGGTAGGTTCATCAATTGGCGTATTGCCCTTGATTTTATTGATGATTGCCATTTCTGCACTAGGACTGTGGGTGATTAAATTACGCGGTATGATGACAGTATTAAGTATCCGCCAACAAATTGCTCAAGGGCAAATCCCCACTCAAGCGGTGATTTCTTCACTCTTTTTTGCAATTGCAGGCGTATTGCTTTTAATTCCTGGCTTTCTAAGTGATATTTTAGCATTATTGCTACTCTTACCGATAACAAGAACACTCTTACAGGGGCTTGTGTTTAAACTTGTTACCAACAAAGTTCCTTTTCATTTTTCGGGTTCGTTCCATTCACGCCAACAAAGCACACATAACGACAGCAATACTTTCGATGCCGAATTTGAACGCAAAGCAGATGAAGATAAGTGGATTAAGTAGGCATAACGCCTATAAATGATGTAAAACGACTCTCTTCCCTTGATGTTCGATCAACTCGGCATCAAGGGAAAATATTTCTCGCAAATTGGTCGTTGTTAGAATTTCATCAGGTGTACCAACCAGTTTTATTTGCCCCTCTTTCATTGCCACAATCGTATCCGCATAGGCTGCCGCCATATTGATATCGTGAACCACCATTATCGTTGTTAAATTCAGCTCATCGGTTAATTTACGCAACAAACGCATTAGCTCTCGAGCGTGAAACATATCTAAATTATTTAATGGTTCATCTAATAAAATATGCTGAGTTTGTTGGCAAAATGTCATTGCAATCAAAGCCCTTTGACGTTGCCCACCTGATAATTCACTTAAAAACCGTTGCGAAAAATCTTGTAATTCAAAGCGTTTAAGAGCTTGCTCAATAATAACGTTATCTTGCTCTGTTGGTCGCCCTTGATGGTGCGGATAACGCCCAAACATCAATAAATCTCGTACGCTAATTCGGCTGTGAATGGCATTATCTTGGGTTAAAATCGCAAGATGTTTGGCAATTTCTCTTGATGATGTTTTATGAATCTCTTTTTCATCAAGCCAGATTTGCCCTTGCTGTAATGGCATTAAACGAGCAATCAATGATAATAATGTTGATTTTCCAGCCCCATTAGGCCCAACTAATGCCGTAATACCGCCATTTTGAATAGTTAAATCTACATTGCGTAAAATAGCTGAATTACCAATGTGATGATTAACTTGGCTAATTTTAATCATACTCTATCCTTGTTTTCGTTGGCGATACATTAGCCCAATAAAAACTAACCCACCAATAAATTCAATTACTGCACTTAATACACCTTGCAAACCAAGTACTTGCTCAAAAACGACTTGTCCTAGAATGAGCGTAATCGCAGAAATAAGAAAGACCGCAGGAATACGCACAGAGTGGTACATTGTGCGTGTAATTGCATTCACAATCGCACAAACTAATAACCCCAAAAAGAGAATAGGACCAACTAATGCCGTAGAAACAGATACTAATATGGCACTACAAATCAGTAATTGGCGAGAAAAGCGGTGATATTCTATACCTAAACTGATGGCTGTGGATTTACCGAGCAGTAATACATCAAGTCGATGACGCTGTTTCCAGATCCAAATCGCACTCACGATCGCAAGCACAATACCAATCCATAATACATCAGAATTTACCGTATTAAATTGAGCAAAATAAGAGCCTTGTGCAACAGCAAATTCTGTTGGATCAATCATTCGTTGGAGCAAATTAGTTAGACTTCTAAATAGCATTCCAAAAATCACGCCGACTAAAATCATTTTGGTTAAATCAACATTCTCTTTGGTCAATGTTCTAAACAATAGTAATGCTCCGCTAACCATCAGCAATGTTTCAAACAAAAATTTGCCACTCTGGTCAAGTTGCGTAAAGCCAATTCCCCCAAAGAAAAAGATCAATAAGCTCTGTACTAAAATATACAGAGCATCAAATCCTAATATACTCGGAGTAAGAATCGGATTGTGGGTTAGTGTTTGAAACAGCAAAGTGGAAACGCCTATGGTATAACCAATGGTGATCAGTAACAGTAATTTCTCACTACGAAAAGCTAAGACAAAATCCCATTGTCCACGAGCATTATAGGTCATAAATAAACAAGCAGATGCTACAAATAGTAACGATAATAGTGGCAGTAAACGTTTAGCTTGCATTACGCTTCCCCTTAAACAATAGGTAAAGGAAAAGTACCGTACCTATAATGCCGAAAATCGTTGAAATAGGAACTTCATAAGGTGCGTTAATCGTACGTCCAATAATGTCGCAAATCAGCACCAAATTTGCCCCCATTAGGGCGACAGAAGGTAAATTATGGCGTAATCGATCCCCTGCTAAACGAGAAACAATATTTGGTACAACCAATCCAATAAAAGGAATTTGTCCAACTGTAACTACTACGACTGCAGTAATCATTGCCACAACAACTAGAGCTAACCACGTCATTTGACGGTAATTTACCCCCAAGCTAGTACTAATATGCTGCCCCAGCCCTGCAATACTCAGCTGATCTGCCATAATATAGATTACGATTGCTAAAATTGCCGTTAGCCACAATAATTCATAGCGACCAGATAAAATGCCTGAAAAATCCCCTGTAAACCAAACAGAAATAAGTTGTAAACTGTCCGTTTGATAAGCAACAAAGGTTGTGCCTGCTTCAATTACGTTACCAAATACAATACCAACAAGAGGAATCATTAACTGTTGATGGGGCGGTAAACTGCGTAATAGCCCCATAAAAATAGCCATTCCGATTAAGGCTGTTAGCGTGGCTACTGACATTTTGACCATTAACGATGTAGCAGGGAATAGCAAGCTGACAATCAAAATCCCAACTGCAGCACTTTGAGTTGCTCCAATCATACTCGGTTCAAGAAAACGGTTTTTCAACACAATCTGTAATACCATTCCAGCAATGCCAAGTGTTGCACCAACCAGTAAGACTGCAAGTGTTCTAGGTAAGCGACTGATAAGCAGTAATTGCATTTGTGCAGGATCAGAAAAGAGTTGCGACCAATTAAAATCCGCAACCCCAGCCATCATACTGATGACACAAAGCACTAATAGCAATAGAAAATTAAGACGATTAAGTGAAAACATAATCAAATAATAGAAACAAGCGGTAAGATCTTCACATTTTTTTGCAAAAAATTGCCACAATCTTACCGCTTGTATTGAGGATTATCTCTTCTCAAATGCGTTTTTGATAGTGGTTAAGTCCATTTTAATTTGTTCAAAACCACCTGGAGCAAGATAAGATGCACTACTTAAATAAACGATTTGATTGTTTTTCCACGCTTTTGTTTGGTGAACAAGCTCGTTATCTAATACTTCTTTTGCTGACTTACCTTCTTGACCAATGGCTGAAATACGATCTAATACAAACAACCAATCTGGATTTAATTTTTGAATCAATTCAAAGGAAATAGGCTGCCCGTGTCCCGCACCTTTGATTGTTTCATCTGCTAAAGGAACACCTAAATCATTATGAATCCAACTTAAACGATAACCCGTTCCGAATGCAGAAATTTTACCGCCATTTACTAAAATGATTAAACCATTGCCTTTTCCCTTCACGGCTTGTTGTGTTTCGGCAAATAAAGTATTGATTTCATTTGTTAATTTTTCAGCTTCTGATTGTTTTCCAAATAACTTACCAAAACTCTCAATACGTTTTAACGCACTCTCAATGAGTTTATCGCCATTATCAGTCATATCAATAGTAGGAGCTAATTTACGCACATCATCGTATTTTTTCGCCGTACGAGTACCCACGATAATTAAATCTGGTTTTAGCTCATTTAATGCTTCTAAGTTGGGTTCAAACAACGTACCAACAGGTTTTGCTTGCTCAAAAGTTGGTTTAAGATAGGTTAAAGCTTTTACTGCATCTGGTGCACCATCAATCTTAACACCTAATGCTTGAAGTGTATCTAAACTTCCTGTATCAAATACAGCAATTTTCGTAGGATTAGCTTTTAAAGTTACTTCGCCACGAGCGGTTGGAATAGTCACTTCATTCGCCCACGCACTCGTCATCAACGTTGCACATCCTAATGTGAACAATAATTTTTTTAACATATAAGCTCCTTCATAAAATTGAGAATTGTTATCACATATTCTACATAAATTTCACTATTTGTGTAGCGAATTATTTGTTGAAAAACATTTTGGATTATTCAATAAAGCAACCAAACCATCAGTAATAATATTCTTCCACGCTAAATAACCGTGTGCTGTTGAGTATTCTCGGTAAGTGATCGGATAGCCTTTTGCAAGCAATACGTCTTTTAAATGTCGTGATGTTTGTAAAATTTCCGATCTGCCACTTTCAAAATAGCCCGCACTCATAAAAAAGCAGATGGGTAGTTTATTCTGCTTAATATACTCGCTGGCAATAAAATGGCTATCTTCACCCTTTGTATCTTTAGGGTGCCACCAAAAAGAGCCTGACATAATTAACGCATTAGAAAATATATTAGAATGTTGTAACGCTACATAAGCAGCCGCTAACCCTCCATAACTAGCTCCTGCAATAATCCTGTTGCTAGCCTGAATATGAGCAGATTTCTCAATAAAAGGAACTAGCTCTTGAACTAATACGTTCGCAAAAATAGAGTTAGGAGGTAGTTCACTTGCTCTCGCTTGGCTTGATGGATTTTCAATAAAAACCACTGTAATAGGTGGAATCACCTTCTCTGCGATCATATTATCCAATATTGTAGGTAATGGCACTTGTGTGTGAAACTCCACGCCATCAAAGAGATACAATACTGGGTAAGATTGATTTTGTTGGAAACCTACTGGGGTATAAACAAATAAGCGGCGTTTATTACCTAAAGTGCTACTTTCAAATTCAAAGGTAGCCAATTTACCTTGGGGATAGCGTTCCATTTTTTCATATTGAGATTTAGGTGCTTTCGGTAAAATTAGTTGTGAAACATAATTGTACTTATCCGTATTATTGATGTTGCCATCTTTCTCATTGAAATAAGGAAAATGATTGAAAGGATCCGCCTGTGCGGTAGATAAAATGGCTCTGCGTTGTTCCATACTTGGTAACGATAAGATCGGAACATCAGGGGCTAATCGGTAGCTAACGTGGGTATCATTTGGAACTTCATAGCTTCTATACCAAATATCTGTATTAGGTATATGTTGCATTAAGTCGTGATCAGTAGTCGGCCCGCCAAAAATACGTACATTATGTTTCGCCCCTCGCCATAAAAAAGTTACTCGGCTCATTTTCTGATCTAACGGCTCGATCAATGGTGTTCCTTGCTCTTTCACCGTTTCCCAAAATTGCTCCAATAAATGTCCCTGTTGTTCGGGAGATTGTTTTAACGCTAAAACAAGCTCTTGGAGTAATACATTATCGTATTTATCTTTTAAATGATTTTGTTGCTCACGAGGAATATGCTGTAAAATTTTTAAGCTAACATCAGTATCCGTTAAGGGTTTAATATGACCTTTTACGATAAATTTGCCCACACCAGATGTTTCAGCTTTAAACATAAACTCTTGTTTATCAAAAATATTTTTTAATAGCTGTCTTTGGCTATGATCAGCAAATTCAATGAATAAATCAGCACTGTTTTGTTGATTATTTAATAGAGTTAATTCACCTTTAACAAAATCACCTTCAACTAACTGAATTTCAGTATGCGTTGTGGCAACAAGTGAAGATGATATGATCATTGTGAATAAACAAGCGGTAAGATTCTTCATATTTTTACAATTATACTTGGGCGATAAAATCGCCCAAATTCAAGTTAGCTTATCCTTAAAAACGATAGTTTGTCGTTAAACTTACTAAACGTTCTTTACCATAAAAGCAGGCAGTTAAATTAGCACAACTGCTGACATATTCTTTATTGGTTAAGTTTTGAACGTTAAGTTGCATATCCATATTCACATTAAATTTTGGTAAGAAGTCATACTGAAGAGCAACATCGTACAACGTAAAGTGTGGAACTCGGAAATTATTCGTATTACTGCCCCAAGTCGTACCAAAATAACGCACACCGCCTGCAATACCAACGCCATTCAACATACCATTTTTAATGCTATATTTTGCCCATAATGATGCTTGATGACGAGGAATTCCCCAAGGGGTTTTACCAATAGTTTGGCTATCTGGTGCTTGTTTGATTGTTTTATTGATATACGCATAAGTTGCCAATAATGCGATTTCATCGGTTAATTGTGCAGAAAGATTTGCTTCTACCCCTTTAGTTTTCACTTTACCAACTTGCTTTGCAATACGTGTTGTATCAAATTCAACTAAATCACGTTGGTTAATTTCAAAGCCAGCTAATGTTAAGAACAATTTCTCATTAGGTTGATATTTAACCCCAGCTTCCCATTGAGCCGCTTTTGTCGGTTTTAAAACCTTATCTTTTTCATCCACTTCTGTTGTCGGTAAAAATGATGTACTGTAACTCACATAAGGTGCAAATCCATTATCAAAATTATAAATTGCTCCTGTACGCCAAGTAAATTGATGGTTCTGATTGTCTTTTTGCTGATCTTTAACTAAATCAACGACTTTTGTTTTAGCTTTATCAAAACGTCCACCTAACATAATATCAAGGTTACCGATTTCAACTTGATCTTGTGCGTATAACCCCAATTGCCCCGTACTTTGAACTAAATGACGTTGTACATTTAGGTTCCCAACATTCACACCATATTTAGGATTTTGCCAATCAATTGATGGAGCATTTCTATTAAACTTAACAACAGAATCATCGTGAGCATAACGATAATCAACACCTGTTAATAGTGTATGTTTAGTTTTACCTAGGCTAAATTTGCTTTCTAGCTGGTTATCAATACCAAATTCATTTTTTTGCTCTTCCCAAGCTCTTGCCATTCGTGTTAATTCCGATAGCTTATTTGGTCTTGCTGATAACACAACTAAATTCTTAAACTCTTCTTTAGAACGGCTGTAACGAATATTCTGGCGGAAAGATAAATTTTCATTAAATTGATGACTTAATTGAGAACCTAAATGCACCTGCTCCGTTGATAAGTGATGGAAATTTGGATCACTTGGGAAAAAATCATAAGGTATTTTCTTTCCGTCCACGCTGGTAATTAACCCTTGGCTTACCAAGAAATTACGATCTCCTGCTTTAGGTTGTTTCGCAAAATATCCATATAATTCCCATTTAGTGCTATCGGTTGGTTGCCAAGCTAATGATGGAGCAATCGCACCACCTTGCTCTTTTACATATCTTTCTTTCCAATTCGTTTTCTCAAACTGCCCAATCACACGCCCTGATAATGTTTCTGACAATTTATAATCTAAATCCAGACCAACTTGATAACGATGGTTTGAACCTAATACAAACTGCAATTCTCCAAGGTTTTTGCCCGTTGCTTTTTTCGTTACTAGATCCATTACACCACCAGGATTAGCTTGACCATACAATACGGAGTTAGGCCCTTTGACAATATCAATACGCTCTAAGAAGAATGGTTTAATAGCATAATCCGCTTTATAACTTATACCATTAAGATATGTTGGCACAGTACCACCACTACTGTTATTTTTACTACCAATTCCGCGAATTGTAATTTCCATTTGCTGATTAGAACCACGATAATTACTAATAATGCCACTATGGTAGTTAAGAGCATCAATTACGTGATCAACACCTTGATCTTTCATCAATTTATTAGATACCACTTCAACACTCATCGGTGTTCTCATTAACGCAGTAACACTCTTAGTTCCACTCAATGATTGAGTTGGCGAGTAACCCGTTGCTAAAGTTTCCGTATCTGCATTTACATCAATTACTTTTAGATGTTGGGTATCTGCAACCCCAATTGATGAAAATAATGCCAAGCTAATCAATGAAAGACGAAAATCAGGTTTTAACATATAATTCTCCATAATAAATAAGAATAATTATCAACTATAAATTATTATGGCATTATTTACTTTACAAAACCTTTGAGAAAAAATATTTAATCCTATGAAAAAGCAAATTTAATTCGTTATATCGCAACTTTTTACAAAAAAATCATACAATCAAACCGCTTAATAAAATGACAGGATATCAGGTGAAACAGCATAAAATTCAGTTAGAAAACCAATACCCATCCATTTCAGGGAATATCACGATTAACTATTTTCGCTCTGGGCTGCGAGCAAAATACTCTGATATCGAAATATTATCTCCAACATCAGAAATTTCTGGAGGGATTTTTACTGCCGACTTACGTTTAGTGATTACTTTAACGGGTGTTTCAAAAATCCAGTTTGAAAATGGTGTTTTTAGGCAGGATGCTACTAGCCACCCTAAAGCAGCATTTTTATCTATCGCACAAGATGAACAAGGCTGGAAACATTTCTCAGAATGTACAAAACAGTCCGAGTTTGTTGTTTTTATTAGTAGAAAATGGTTAATGGACAATGGTTTTCTCGATAATGAAGACTATATCTCGTTGCAGCGTCTTAGCCAGCAACATCTAACCACTTTCCCTATTCTTGCTAATCAACGTATTTTAACATTGGTTAAGCAATTAAAATCAGAAAGTGTTATTGATATTCCAACCATTCTGGAAAAAGAAAGCTTGCTTTTAGCCTTACTATCAGAAAGCTTTGCACAACTTTTTATGACAGTAAAACAGAATGAACTTCAATATATTCAAACCTTTACAAAACAATTAGAAAGTGGAGAATTTGATACTTACTCTTTAGCCCAAATTGCAAAAACGCTACATACAAATGTAACGACATTACAACGTGATTTTAAGCAAATTCATCATATTAGTATCGGAGCTTACCTTCGCCGACATAAGTTAGAGCTTGCCTATAATGCTCTATTACAAGGAGCATCTGTTACTATGGCGGCTGAAATTGCTGGTTATACCAACCCTGATAACTTCAGTACTGCTTTCCGCAGACAGTTCTCAGTCTCCCCCCGTTATGTAAAACAAGAGCGACTACAAGCTTTAGCAATTTTATAGCTATATTTTATTTATTACACCTAAGATTCAACTAAAACTCTTACGAAAATAGTAATGAAATTTAGGGTTAGTCCAATGTAGGGAGTTACATCATTAATTCTTATATGTCAGCTATACCTGCAAAATTTGCAGAGAGTAGCAAAGCAAGATCTTGCGGAGCAAGCTCTACATCTAAGCCTCGTTTGCCACCTGACACAAAAATAGTTGGATAATTATTCGCCGATTCGTCAATCACCGTTGCTAAACGTTTTTTCTGCCCTAATGGGCTAATGCCGCCCAGTAAATATCCTGTTGTTTTCTGGGCAATATCTTTATCTGCCATTTCCACTTTTTTCACACCAAGTGCCTGAGCTGCACGCTTGAGATTGAGCATTTTTGATACTGGCACAACCATTACGACGAGTTTTTTCTGATCCCCATTTTCTGCCACCAACAAAGTTTTAAAGACTTGATCGGGGTTAAGCCCTAATTTTTCCACGACTTCTTGTCCAAAATTCGTGTTATTTGGGTCGTGTTCGTAAGGGTGAAGCGTAAAAGGGATTTTTTGCTTTTTGAGTAAATTTATCGCTGGAGTCATTCTGTTTTCCTAAGTTGCACTGTTTTCCTAATATTCACTGTTTTTCATTCGCAAAAAAGTGAAATCAAGGTAGAATTAGCCTTTATTTTGAAGGGAGATAGCCAGAATGGCAAATATTCAATTAGCAATTGCGGCAGATTTTTTATTAGCGGAAAAATTATTAGAGATTTTAGAACAGAGTGAGCTTGCTATTGAGCGTATTAGTGCAGTTGAACTAGAAAGTTTCGGCGAAGAACATTCACTACGTTTAGGCAGTAAAGCGGTTGAGCAGATCCCATTAGAAGAAGTTGATTGGTCACAGTTCAGCCACGTTTTATTTGCAGGTAAAATGGCACAAGCAGAACAACTGGCTCAAGCTGTACAAGCAGGTTGTACGGTACTGGATTTATATGGTATTACCGCGTTAATTGGTAATGTGCCTGTTATTGTGCCAAGCATAAATGATGAGATGATAGCGAATGTGCGTGAACGAAATATTGTTGCTTTGGCAAATCCGCAAATCACACAGTTAGCACTTGCAATCAAGCCGTTGTTACAGCAACCTATCCAACATATTTTTGTGAGTTCATTACTACCGTCTGCCTACTTTGGCGATGAGAAAGTACGAGAATTAGCAGGACAAACCGCACAATTGCTTAATGGCATTCCCCTTGATGATGAAAAACCAAGAGTTGCTTTTGACGCAGTGCCAGCGAATGTACAAGGTGATGAGAGCAAATTACCGTTTTCAAGAGCTTTTGAATTGCAACTTGCAAAAGTATTACCAAATCTCACCGCTTCTGTGACTTTCCATTCCGTTCAAGTACCTGTCTTTTACGGTATTTCACAAATGGTGAGCATTCAGTCTGACTATCCACTAAATGCCGATGAACTAAGCCAAGAATGGCAACAACAATCTTGGGTAAACTTCAATCAAGAGAAAGTCATTACAGCGGTTAAAAATGGTGAGCAAAGCGAGGAAAATGAAGAAAACATTCTGCAAATAAGCCAATTACTCTCGAAAAATGAGCATAGCTTACAGTTCTGGAGCGTGGCTGATGAACAGCGTTTTAGTCTAGCATTTTTAAGTGTGGAATTACTTAAAGGTGTTTTAGATTACGCATAGCTTAAATATGCAGAGATAATGAAGGGGCTATTGTTTGTTTTTTCCCCTTCAGTTCTTTAAAATGCACCGTTTTTTACTTTACTTTCTAGGATCATTATGTTTGACAAACTTTTCCAAATTAAGCAAAAAGGGAGCTCTGTAAAAACAGAGATTGTGGCTGGGATCACTACCTTTTTCACAATGGTTTACATTGTTTTCGTAAACCCATCTATTCTAGGTGTCGCAGGAATGGATACCCAAGTCGTATTCGTGACTACCTGTCTAATTGCAGCTTTCGGCACTATCGCAATGGGCTTGTTTAGTAATCTACCGATTGCCCTTGCACCTGCAATGGGGCTAAATGCTTTTTTTGCCTTTGTTGTGGTACAAAAATTAGGTTTCTCTTGGCAAACAGGTATGGGAGCGATCTTCTGGGGATCTGTTGGTTTATTCCTTTTAACGGTACTACAAGTTCGCTACTGGTTTATGTCTGCAATTCCGCTTGGATTGCGTGTCGGTATTGGTGCAGGTATCGGGCTATTTATTGCACTTATCGGATTTAAAAATATGGGCTTAGTCGTGGCAAATCCAGCAACCCTAGTGGCTTTAGGAGAATTACACGATCCGAAAGTACTAATGGGGATTTTAGGTTTCTTCATTATTGTTATTCTCGCTGCTCGTGGCGTTTATTCTGGCGTATTGGTATCTATTGCAGTAATTACAGGATTAGCACTGATTTTTGACCCTGCGGTTACATTCAATGGTGTTATCTCATTCCCACCAAGTCTTGATGCTGTTGTCGGGCAAGTCGATGTTGCAGGCGCGTTAGATACAGCCTTACTTGGTATTATTTTCTCATTTATGTTAGTGAACCTATTTGACTCATCAGGTACATTGATTGCAGTAACCAACAAAGCTGGCTTTGCTGATGCACAAGGTCGTTTCCCGAAAATGAAACAAGCACTTTATGTTGATAGTGTCAGTGCGATGGCAGGTTCATATATGGGGACATCGGCAATTAGTACCTATATTGAAAGTGGCTCAGGCGTTTCAGTGGGTGGACGCACAGGTTTAACCGCAGTAGTGGTGGGTATTTTATTTCTACTTACTATTTTCTTTTCGCCTTTAGCAAGCCTTGTACCTGCTTATGCCACGGCTGGTGCATTAGTCTTTGTTGGGATTTTAATGGCATCAAGCCTGATTGAAGTGAAATGGGACGATCTCACTGAAGCAACACCTGCATTTATTACCACAGCGATGATGCCATTTACCTATTCTATTACAGAAGGTATTGCATTTGGTTTTATTAGCTATTGTGTAATGAAAATCTGCACTGGCAGACTAAAAGAGATAAATGCCCCTGTTGCAGTGGTTTCTTTACTCTTTATCGCGAAATTTGTTTGGGTAGGTTAATTCATTAACTTGCAATATTTTTCAACAATCTAACCGCTTGGAAATAATCCAATTAGGAACAACTTATGCAAAAGCTACTCTTTATTATCAACGCAGCCCCTTATGGTAATGAGACATTTTTTAGTGCATTACGTTTGGCGTTACAGATTCAAGAACAGCACCAAACACAACTTAAATTGTTTTTGATGTCTGATGCTGTTGTTGCTGGACTAGCCAAGCAAAATCCAACTGAAAGCTACCACGCTCAACAAATGTTAGAAATTCTGACTGCCCAAGGTGCAAGTGTTAAACTCTGCAAAACTTGTACAAATGCTCGTGGTATTACTGAATTGCCCCTAGCTGAAGGCGTAGAAATTGGTACTTTGGTTGAATTGGCGGATTGGACAATTGAAGCAGATAAAATCTTAAATTTTTAATGAGAGTATAAAATGACCACAAAACTAACACCTGATGAAGCGATAGATATTGCTTACGATATTTTCTTAGAAATGGCAGGAGAAAATCTTGATCCTGCGGACATTCTACTTTTCAATTTACAATTTGAAGAACGTGGAGCAGTTGAAATGGTGGAAACGAGTGACAACTGGGCAGATGAAATTGGTACCTTGATCGATCCTGATGCCTTTGCGGAAGTTTGGGTTGGCTTAATCAATGAACACGATGAAATGGACGATGTATTCGCTCGTTTCTTAATTTCTCACGAAGCCGAAAATCGTGAGTACCACGTCATTTGGAAAGAATAGGAGCAAATAATGGCAAATCCCTCAATCAATGCGTTTTCACAAAAATTCCGAGATGCAATGGCTCACTTATCTGCAGCCGTTCACGTTGTAACAAGTAATGGTGCAGCAGGAAAAGTTGGCATTACAGTTTCTTCTGTCAGCTCTGTGAGCGATAATCCTGCAACCGTTCTCTTTTGTGTAAACCAAAGCAGTGCATTGCACGACATCATTAAGCAAAACGGTAAAGTTTGTATCAATGTGCTAAATCACCAACAGCAAAATATTGCTAAGCATTTTGCCTGTATGCTAGACAGTACAATGGAAGAACGCTTTGAATGGGATATTTGGGATAATGGTTGGCAAAATCAGCCTGTTCTACGCAATGCAATTTCTGCCCTACAAGGCGAAATTGTCGAAACTCACACCGTAGGAACACACTCTATTTTTATTGTGCGTTTAGCTGAAATTGAATGCCAACCTAACCATAGCCTTGTCTATTTCTCTAGACAATTTAAAACGGTTGAAATCTAAGCTGAGTTGATAGAAATCAATAAACCCCAAAAGACCGACTAAAACAGTCGGTTTTTTATTGCTGAAAAAAAACCAAAGGCATAAGATATTCTCATTTAATTATTCATCGAATGGAGAAGACTATGCAAAAACTCATCTGCTATAAACAAATGCCCGTTTGGACAAAAGAAAGCCTACCACAAATGTTCCAAGAAAAGCACAATACTAAAGTGGGAACTTGGGCAAAACTAACCATTTTAAAAGGGGCTATCAAGTATTACGAATTAACGGAAGAAGGATCAATAGTCAGCGAAGAAGTTTTTGATGTTAATCATCAACGTCCTTTTGTCGAACCACAAGTATGGCATAAAGTAGAGGCACTAACCGATGATTTAGAATGCCAACTCGCCTTTTATTGTAAGCCCGAAGATTATTTTGCTAAAAAATACAATTTAACCACAACCCATTCCGAAGTATTAAATACCATTAACTATATTCAACAAGGTAAAGCCCTAGATTTAGGCTGTGGACGAGGCAGAAACGCTCTTTACTTAAATTTATTAGGTTTCGATGTTACTGCTGTCGATCACAATCAAGAAAGTATTGAATTCCTAAATTATATGATCGAAAAAGAAAAGGCAACTCAGATCCAAACAGGTGTTTACGATATCAACCAAGCTAATATTCAAGGTGAATACGATCTTATTATTTCCACTGTGGTAATGATGTTTCTAAATCGTGAACGTATTCCTGCAATTATTGAGAATATGCAACGAAATACTAAAATTGGGGGATATAATCTGATTGTTTGTGCAATGGATACAGAAAAGCACCCTTGTACTATGCCTTTTTCATTTACCTTTAAAGAAGGAGAGTTAAAAAATTACTATCAAGGCTGGGAGTTAGTGAAATATAACGAAGATCTTGGTCATCTTCATAAAACAGATGCTAACGGCAATCGCATACAACTTCAATTTGCGACAATGTTAGCAAAAAAAGTGGAATAATAATGAGTGGATAAGATCTCAATATTACCACTTACTTAAAGATTATAATTTAATTTCTCTTCTACCAGAGAAAGAGTGAGAAAGTGTAGTTCCATCTACCATTTCTAAATCACTACCAATTGGAATACCATGTGCAATTCGGGTTACTTTTACATTATACATTGCACAAATTTCAGCAATATAATTTGCTGTCGCTTCACCTTCAATAGTTGGATTTGTTGCAACAATAACCTCGTGAAAAGATTCGTTTTCTAAACGTTGTTGCAATAAATCCAAGCCTATCTCACGTGGCCCAATACCATCTAGGGGAGATAGTCTTCCCATTAGCACAAAATATCGTCCTGAAAACTGCCCAGTT
This sequence comes from Ursidibacter sp. B-7004-1, assembly GCF_053654055.1. NCBI lineage: Bacteria > Pseudomonadati > Pseudomonadota > Gammaproteobacteria > Pasteurellales > Pasteurellaceae > Ursidibacter > Ursidibacter sp. B-7004-1. The sequence goes on from NZ_JBSIUP010000014.1 coordinate 16,850, forward strand.
TGTTCAATAGCAGGAATATCTGAGGGCATTTCAACAACACAAAGTTGTCCACTCATTTGGCGACGATAGTTTTGGCAGATAGCACACTCATCTTCTTCAGTGAAAGTTCGACAAGAACGACAATGCCCAATGTGAGTCATTGCTTCGTGTAGTGCCTTAGAAAGATTCAATCCACCATTACGATTACGCTGTAATAAATGATAAGCCATTCTCTGTGCTGATTTAGGACCAACACCAGGCAAAGCTCGTAATGATTCAATAAGATTTTCGAGTAAAGGACTAATTTGCATAGATAAAATAAATCATCAATAAAATAAATAAATCTCTAGCTATTCCTAGAGATTTATTGAGTGAGATATTATATTTGAGTTTCTTATTCCTCAAAAGGTGCATTGAAACGTTCAATCCTTGCACCTAATTTTTGAAGTTTAGTTTCGATATGTTCGTAACCACGATCAATATGATAAATTCGATCTACAATAGTTTCACCATTCGCAATACAGCCTGCAAGCACTAAGCTGATAGATGCTCGTAAATCGGTTGCCATTACTTCAGCACCTGAAAGGGTTTCTACTCCGTAGCAAATTGCAGTATTCCCTTCAATTTCTGCTTTTGCTCCCATACGAATTAATTCTGGAATGTGCATAAAGCGGTTTTCAAAAATGGTTTCGGTAATTTTACTAGTGCCTGAGGCAACTGTATTTAGTAAGGTAAACTGAGCTTGCATATCAGTCGGGAATCCAGGGTGTGGCATTGTACGAATATTCACAGCTTTTGGACGCATACCTAGAGAATCTAAAGTAATACTATCTTCGGTAACATCAACTTGCATTCCTGCTTCACGCAATTTTTCAATAACTGCATCAAGTGTATCTGCTTTAGTACCTTTACAAGTAATTCTTCCGCCTGAAATAGCCGCTGCAACTAAAAATGTTCCTGTTTCAATTCGATCTGGGACGATATGATGTTGGCAACCTGCTAAACGCTCAACTCCTTCAACAGTAATCATATCTGTACCTGCACCACTAATTTTTGCTCCCATTTTATTTAGGAATAGTGCTGTATCTACAACTTCTGGCTCACGAGCTGCATTTTCAATAATGGTTGTTCCTTTTGCTAAAGTTGCAGCCATCATCACTGATAAAGTAGCACCAACACTTACTTTATCCATTAGTACTCTTGCCCCAACTAATCGACCACTAACTTCTGCTTTTACATACCCTTCATCTAGGGTAATTCGTGCTCCCATTTTTTCTAAGCCAGCAATGTGCATATCAACGGGGCGTGCACCAATAGTACAACCACCAGGAAGAGAAACTTGTCCTTGATGAAAACGAGTAAGAAGTGGTGCTAAAGCCCAAATAGATGCTCGCATTGTTTTAACTAACTCGTAAGGTGCAGTATAGTTATCAATTTTACTTGCGTCTAAATGTACTGCTCCTTGCTCATCACGTTCAACAACTACACCTAACTGACGTAAGATTTTAAAAGTGGTATCAACATCTTTTAATTTAGGTACATTGGTGAGGGTAACAGGCTCTTCCGCTAAAATTGCTGCAAACAAAATTGGTAGTGCTGCATTTTTAGCCCCTGAAATTTCAACAGTTCCACTTAAATTAAATGGACCGTGAACACGAAATTTTTCCATTTTGATTCCTTAATAGCTTATAAAAGCATAATAATACAAGCGGTAAGATTTAAGTCATTTTTTGCAACAATGTAGCTCTTAGCTAGGCATATTTAGCAAACGTTCTCTTTTCCACTGCTCTTTTGTAAATGTTTTAATCGTTAATGCGTGGATTGCATTAGTCGCAAAATATTCTGTTAATGGTGCATAAATCGTTTGTTGTTGTTTAACTTTTGATAATGTCGCAAATACATCACTTACTGCAATAACGCCATAGTGTGAATTTTCACCTTGAACATAGACTTCATCAAGATCTAATGCATTTTTTAAAATGTCTTCAATTTGTTTTGGTTCCATTATTTATTCTCACAATATAAAAAAGACTTTAACCAATCTGATAAATCAAATAGCTCTGCTAAGTTCTTAACCACTTCAGGCACATTGATAATACAGTTTGGGTTTTGTTTTTGGTAATCGTTTAGTAGCTCAATTAATAAACTAAAACCAGCAGAATCTATATGCTGGAGAGATTTTAAATCCCAATAGATATGCTGGTTCGTTTTTGGTGACAAAAAAGAAGCACGTTGCTTCCATAATGGTAGCAACGTGTTACGAGTTAATTCACCAAACAATTGAACTATCAAACTCTCGTTATTTTGTTGGATGTTCCATTGTAATGGATTTTTAGCTTGCATAGAATCTTTACTTAAGAGTAATTGGTTGTTTGGCTGATTGTGCAACTTGAGCAGTCAATGCATCAATACCTTTTTGGCGTAAAATACCGCTCCATTCATTTTGTTTGGTTGCAACCATACTTACCCCTTCCGATGCCATATCGTAGGCTTGCCATTCACCTGTTTTACTATTCTTACGCCATTTAAAATCAAGTTTAATTGGTTGTGCGTTACCAGATTGTAAAACATTTACACGAATGCTCACGATAGTTTTGTCACCAACAGGTTTCTCTGATTCAATTTCAACTTTTTGGTTTGAATATTGGGTTAATACTTGAGCATAAGATTGCTCAATAAATTGTCCAAATGCCGTAAAAAATGCTTCTTTTTGTGCATCTGTTGTTGATGATAGATTTTTACCTAAAACTAGCTGTCCTGCATATTTAACGTGGATATGTGGCATTAAATCATTACGAACGATAGTGCGTAAGTAATTTGGATCTTGCTTAATTTTTGATTGATTTGCTTTAATATCGCCAAAGAGTTTGTCTGCGGTCTGTTGCATTAACACATACGGGCTTGTTGAAGCAACAGCCATACCAGAAAATAAGGTTGAAAGAGCTACAACACTCGCAACAAAGAATTTTTTTACAATTTTAATCATTTTGATCTCCAAATATCGATCGAAAAAATTATCGATCTAACTTATATAAATAAAAATAATACGACAGACTCGCCTTACTATTTTTAAGTAAAATACTTACTTATTCTGCTTTTGGCTCGGCAGAATCGTCTTTGTCAGATTTCTTATCACCATATAAGAACTGACCGATTAAATCTTCAAGAACCATTGCAGAATTAGTATCTGCAAAAGTATCTCCTGCTTTAAGCATTTCTGTTTCGCCTTCAAGAATAAAGCCCACATTTAATGCAATATACTGTTCACCTAATAAACCTGCGGTTTTGATTGAAAGTGAACTGGTGTCAGGAATTTTATTAAATTCCTCATTTACCGCTAAGGTAACTTTAGGAGTATAAGTTTGAGCATCTAACTGAATATCAGCAACTCGCCCAACTACAACCCCGCCTACCTTAATTGGTGCACGGACTTTTAGTCCACCAATATTATCGAAAGTTGCGTAAAGAGTGTAAGTTTTCTCAGATGAAAACCCTTGTACATTAGCGACTCTTAACCCTAAGAAGACTAATGCCCCCAATGCCAGTAACACGAATAATCCAACCCAAAATTCATATTTAATTGATTGACGCATATTTTTTCCTTATTGTAGAAAGCTGTTTTTCGCAAGCGGTTTGATTTAATCAAATACTTGCAAATTTATTTAACTATTTGTTCTTATTTCACTGTATAGCGATACTTTCTTAACCACCAAACATTATGGCAGTTAAAATAAAATCTAGCCCTAAAACAACTAATGATGAATGAACCACTGTTCTTGTTGTTGCTTGGCTAATACCTTCTGATGTCGGCACTGCATCATATCCGTTAAATAACGCAATCCAAACAACAGCTAGAGCGAATACTGCACTTTTAATAAAACCATTGATTAAATCACTTAAGGTTACACTATTTTGCATTACAGACCAGAAGCTACCTGAATCGACACCTTTCCAATCTACGCCAACTAATGAACCACCCCAAATTCCGATAGCGGTAAAGATGACCGCTAACATTGGCATTGCCACAATACCAGCCCAAAAACGTGGTGCAACTACACGTCTGAGTGGATCTATTGCCATCATTTCAAGGCTTGAAAGTTGTTCTGTCGCTTTCATTAAGCCTATTTCAGCTGTTAAAGCAGATCCTGCTCGACCTGCAAATAATAAGGCCGTTACAACAGGGCCTAATTCACGCAATAAAGAGAGAGAAACTAATTGACCTAAACTGGTTTCAGCAGAAAAATCAACTAAGACAACGTAGCCTTGTAATCCCAGCACCATACCGATAAATAAGCCCGATAGCATAATAATCAGTAATGACTGTACGCCTAAAACGTGTAGCTGTTTAATAAATAATGGAGTATGTTTACGAAATTCTGGTTTACCGATTAAGGCTCCCCATAGCATAAAACTTGCTCGCCCAAATGCTCGTATAAAGTGAATTACCGAGGCTCCCAGCGAAGAGATAAATTGAATCATTGAAAAAGTTCCTTAGTATAATCTTCCGCAGGGTAATGGAAACGAACTGGCCCATCTTCTTTTCCTGCAAGAAATTGTATAACTTGTGGATCTTGGCTTGCTTTTAATTCTTCTGGTGTACCTTCAGCAATAATCCGTTTATCCGCAATAATATAGGCATAATCGGCAATACTTAGCACCTCGGTAACATCGTGAGAAACAACAATGGAAGTTAATTCAAGTGCTTCATTTAATTTTTTAATTAAACTGACGATAACCCCCATACTAATGGGATCTTGTCCAGTAAAAGGTTCATCATACATAATTAAATCAGGATCTAACGCAATCGCTCTTGCTAGTGCAGCTCGGCGAGCCATTCCACCTGATAATTCTGATGGCATTAAGTTTGCAGCTCCACGCAATCCAACTGCTTCTAATTTCATTAGTACTAATTTTCTAATAAGCTCTTCAGGTAAACGAGTATGCTCGCGAATAGGGAAAGCAACATTATCAAAGGTAGAAAGATCAGTAAACAACGCCCCTGATTGAAATAACATACCCATTCTTTGACGGATTTTATAGAGTTCTTTATTTGATGCTTTACAAATATCTTCTCCATCAAACAAAATTTCTCCCACTTCAGGTAAGATTTGACCACCGATTAGACGTAATAACGTTGTTTTACCAATTCCAGAAGGCCCCATAATCGCAGTGATTTTACCTTTTCGTACTTGTAAATTTAAGTTGTTGTAAATCACTCTCTCACCTCGTTTAAACGTGAGATTTTTTACTTCAACTAAGTATTTCGTATTGTGCATTAGGATCTTCTTAATTTATGAAAATAGTTGCGGATCTTCTATGAAGGGAGAGATAAAGTCAATGAGCTTTAAGTAATTTGACAAAATTATGAAAAAATCGGCATTCTAATCCATTACTGATAGAATGCCTTTAGAACATTATTTTGCGTAAGTCACCACTTTTATTACTTTTGATACACCACGAACGTGACGAGCCACTTCAGCGGCAGCATTCGCTTGAGAATTAGATAATTGCCCCATTAAAAAGACTTCGCCATTCTCAGTAATAACTTTAACTTCCGTTGCTTTAACTTCAGAATTAAGTAACAATCTTGATTTAATATTCGTTGTTATCCAACTATCCTGAGCAATTTGAGCGACACTAATCTTTTCACCTGTGCGGATTTCATTGTAAATTTCATTTACCCCTTCAACTCCTGCGGCAACACTTTTAGCACTCTCTTTTGCCGATTCATTAGGAGCTTGCCCAATCAATAAAATCTTCCCATTATAAGCAACGACATTAATCCTTGCCTCCTGCTGTAATTGAGCATCTTTATTGAGATTAAATGCGACCTTTTCTTCTAAGGTTTCATCATCAATTTGGCGACCAGCAGAACGTGGATCAGTCGCAACTTTAGTCGCAACGGCGGCAGTACCTACGACAGCAGCTGTAATACAGCCTTGTAATGAAACTAATGAGAGTGAACAAAGTGCAATTAAACTTACTTTTTTGATCAACATTGACATTCTATTCTCCTTAAACTTGAGAAGTGGGATTAAACAGTAGATTATCTACCAGTTCACATAATAAATTCACACAGAAATGATGCCCTTCAATTACTCGCATTTCATTATTTGACGGCATTGAGATTTCCAAATCATCATCAGATAATAACCCTCGTGTATGATCATTACGATTACTAGTAAAAGCTAAAATTGTTAAGTTTTCATTATTCGCACAATGAATAGCATTCAAAATAGGGTTTTCATTACCTAATGGCGAAAAAACAATAAAAATATCACCTTGTTTTGCAATCACTTGTAACTGCTTACGATACAGTTGCTCAAGCTCTGCATCTTGAGATAAATGCCCAGTAAGTACACCATCACAATATAAAAGATGAGCAGCTAAACTTGGACGTTGCAAATCATAACGATGTAATAACTGGCTGACAAATAATTGTGCATTTGGATAAGAGCGTCCGTGCCCACAAGCAATGACTTTATTACCTTGCAACAAACAAGCTACAATTTTCTTGGCTGCTTCATTTAATACTGTGGGTAATAAATCTGCTGCCGCAATTTGAATTTGGATACTCTCGGCAAACCTATCTTGAATTTTTTCTAACATTTTCCAAATCTTATCCTAAGAAATTTTTGAACCAAATAGGCTCATCCGTTCCTTCAAATACCACAACATCAAAACGGCAATCTGCAGTTTCTAAACTTTGATTTAATTTAGCCAACCATAAATTTGCTGCCTTTAGCCATTTCTGCTGCTTATTATAGTTAATACTTTCTAATGCAGACCCGAAATGGCTATTTTTTCGTTGCCGAACTTCAACAAAAACGAAAGTAGTATGCTCTTTCATTATTAAGTCTAATTCACCAACTTTAAATACTTGGTTCTGAGCAACAAAGGATAGCCCTTGTTGCTCTAAAAAATAACGGGCTTTTTGCTCAAACAGAGCCCCTTTAGCTCGTGGATTATTGCGCGGAAACCACTGAACCATTTTGGTATTTTAACCAAGTCATTTCACGTTCAATTAAGCAATTTGTTCCTGCACTTAATATTCCAGTTAAACCAGAGACTTTATAACCTGGAATTTGGCGGAACTCATTGAATTTATTCGCAATAGACCACGAATCTGATCCCATTGCGTATAAACGCATCATTGAGAAATCACTTTCAGCTAAAGTTTCCGCTTTTTTATAAGATTCAGACTCTGTATCAGCAAGTAATGGGATCTCACTGAATTTTACACCTTCCATTGTTAAACGGAAGTCTGGGCCATTATTTGGTGAATTACTGCGAGAAGAGGAATACAACGCAAATTTTCCAGCTAATGATGAACTATCTAACCCTTGTTTTAATTCCGTTAATTGCTCTGCATTACCTAATAAATACAAACCGCTATTTGGTGCTACTCCTACAGTTTGTAATGCACTAATACTATCTAATGGTTGATGATAATAACGAATATCAGCATCTTTGTTGGTCAGTTGTCGCCAACGCTGTGCAAAGGCATCTGCCGAACGCTGACCAAAATCATCTTGTGGCGCAACCACTACCGCATTTTCAATACGATCTTGATTAAAACGGTCAGCAGCAGAACGTGCTTCGGCTTCTGGCGATAAACCATAGTAACAAACTTTACCCAATGCCCTTGAGTTTGGTGTAGCATTTAATGCTAACACATTTAAATCACTGATTTCTGGACTTACTAACATCTCATCAACACGAGCTTTTAATAATGGACCAATGATAGTTTGTGTTCCTTGCTGTTTTGCTTGGATTAAAATATCAGAAATCGCTGTTCCATTCGTATCATATACCTGAATTGCTGTTGCATCTTGCCCTTTTGCATCATCAAAACCACGTTTGATAATATCGCCTAAAATTTTTGCATCACCACTTAATGGCAACAGCAAAGCAACTCCATTTAGTTGAGTTTGTTGGAAAGACGTAACATTTTGTAATTCTGTTGGTAATAATTGTGCAGCACTATGGTTTGGATATTGCTGTTTCCAACTTTCAATGGCTTGTGGAAGTTGTGCAGGATTTGCAATATTTTGGTTATAAGCCACCGCTAACGCTAACCAGCCAGCAACCCCTGCTTCGCCCACACCTGCAGTGGCGTTCTCCAACATACCGCGATTAGCGTTGCGTAACGTTTCCCAAATTTTATCGTTATTTTCTTGACGAGCTCGATTATCACCTAAATAGCTATCTAATAATGATCTTGCACGAACAATCTCAATAACATCTTTATTATTTTCGGCAATTTGTGCTTGTGTACGATAAACACGTAACAATTGTGATGAACTTAATTGTGCTTTAGGTAATTGGTTTAAGAGTAAAGTAGCTTGTTGGCTATTTTTTTGTAATGCTGCAAGCTGAGCATTGAGAAGATTAAATTCAACACGTTGAATATCATTTAATTCTGGCTGATTGATTTGTGCCATTGTATTTTGAGCTTCAACGACTTTGTTTTCATCAATCAATTTGCGAATTGCAAGTAAGCGGTAGCTTTGTTGAGTTTCTTTGCTACTTTGCTCTGCCTTATTGATATAAAATTCAGATGTTGCATAGGCTTCATTTTTTAAGGATTCTGTTATCTCATTTTTAAACAGACCAGAGCCAGTACAAGCAGATAAAAAGAGCGCTAATGCAGTTGGCACAAAAACCATTTTCATTTTTTGGCTAAAGGTGCGAGTTTGTACTAAAATAGTGGACATCTTATTGCTCCATTTTGGAAAATTAATAATGCTATGTATTCATTAAATGAACATAGCGTGAAATCTTACTTATCAAACAAGTGAAAATCAAATGAAAAACAGCTCTATACCAGAACAATCTGGCGTATTATATATTGTTGCGACACCGATTGGAAATTTAGAAGATATTACACAACGAGCATTGAATATATTTCAACAAGTTGATCTTATCGCTGCAGAAGATACACGCCATAGTGGCTTGTTACTTAGCCATTACGGAATAAAAAAACCTTTTTTTGCTTTACACGATCACAACGAACAACAAAAAGCAGTAGTGTTAGTTGAGAAATTACAACAAGGGCAAAATATTGCCTTAATTTCTGATGCTGGCACTCCACTAATTAGCGATCCAGGATTTCACCTTGTTCGCCATTGCAGACAAGCAGGAATCAAAATTGTTCCAATACCAGGTGCTTGTGCGGCGATTACAGCACTTTGCAGTTCAGGTATCGCATCTGACCGCTTCTGTTTTGAAGGATTTCTGCCTGCTAAAACTAAAGCTCGTTGCGATAAACTTTCAGCATTACTTGATGAACCAAGAACCCTTATTTTCTACGAATCAACTCATCGTATCCTAGATACACTCGCAGATATGCAACAAGTATTTGGGGGAGAACGCTATATCGTAATGGCAAGAGAAATAACAAAAACGTGGGAAACTATTTATGGTGCATCATTAAATGAGCTGATTGCGTGGTTAGCAGAAGATAATAACCGCATTAAAGGCGAAATAGTCTTGGTTGTTGAAGGGAAAATTTCAGCTTCCGTAGATGATGAAATTTCTCCACAAGCACTAAAATTATTTACTTTACTTGCAAAAGAATTACCCTTAAAAAAAGCAGCTACAATTGTGGCAGAATGCTTTGACTACAAAAAGAATACGCTTTATCAATACGGTTTAGCACACTTAAAAAATTAACTACCACTTTTTTATATTTTTGGAGAATTTATGGCAGCAGAAGGGGCTACCCCACTGATTAGTGTTGTAACATTATTGGCTGCGGCTGTTATTGCCGTTCCGCTATTTAAACGCTTAGGTTTAGGCTCTATTTTAGGTTATTTAGCCGCAGGTTTAGTGATTGGGCCTTTCGGGTTAGGTTTATTTAGTGATCCTGAAGGAATTATTCATATCGCCGAACTTGGCGTGGTGATGTTTTTGTTTATCATCGGCTTAGAGATGAAACCTTCCCATATTTGGGGATTGCGTAATCATATCTTTTGCTTAGGTGCATTCCAAATTTTTAGTGCCATTGCAGCATTGATGGGAATTGGCCTACTCTATGGTTTAAGTTGGCAAGTCGCATTTGTTGCTGCATCAGGCTTTGTTCTCACCTCAACAGCAATTGTAATGCAAGAGTTAAACGATCGTGGTGATATTACATCTCCTCGTGGACAACAAATCGTCTCCATTCTCTTATTTGAAGATTTACTTATTGTCCCATTGCTTGCGGCTGTTGCATTTCTTTCACCGAATAAGACCGCTTCAGGTGCCCCTATTTGGCAAACCATTGGATTAGCTGCAGGATCAATTGCTGTATTAGTTGCAGCAGGACTATGGCTACTTAACCCATTATTCAAAATGTTAGCCAAAACCAAAGCTCGAGAAGTAATGACCGCAGCCGCTTTATTGGTTGTACTTGGTGCAGCATTATTAATGGAATACGGTGGGTTATCAATGGCGATGGGAGCATTTGTCGCAGGTGTATTACTTTCAGAATCCAGCTTCCGACATCAACTTGAAGCAGATATTGAACCTTTCCGAGGACTATTACTTGGCTTATTTTTCCTTGGTGTTGGAATGTCTCTCAACCTCTCCGTTGTTTTTGAGAACTGGGTACTTATTCTCTCTGGTGTTATTGCATTTATGTTCGCTAAAGGGTTCTGTATTTATATCGTTGCACGCTTAACAAAGAAAAAACACCCAAATGCGTTAGATCGAGCCATTATTATGGCTCAAGGGGGAGAATTTGCCTTTGTGCTTTTCTCCGCTGCGACTAGCCAAGGGGTTATTGATGCAAAAATTCAGGCAAATCTGACCGCTATTGTGGTGTTATCAATGGTATTAACGCCTTTATTTATCATCATTCATAAGAAATACATTATCCCACGCCAAACCTATGTTCAAGAAGAGCAAGAACACGATCATATTGATGCACAGCACCCAACGATTATCATTGGTTTAGGACGCTATGGACAAATTGTTAATCACTTATTGATGATGACGGGTTGCCACCCAACAGTAATTGATAAAGATGCTAACCTAATTGCTGGAATGCGAAAACGAGGTATTAAAAGCTACTATGGAGATGCCTCTCGCCCAGAATTACTACACGCAGCAGGTATTGAAAGTGCTGAATTACTGGTTGTGGCAATCAATAACAAAGATCAAGCCACACATATTGTTGAGCTTGCTCGCAAAATGAATCCACAAATCAAAATTATTGCCCGTGCTTACGACCGCCTACACGTTTTTGATCTTTATAATGCTGGAGCAGACATTCAAGTGCGTGAAACATTTGATTCTGCACTTCGTACAGGGAAGAAAGTCTTATTAGCAATGGGAATGGATAAAGAAATGGTTGAAGAAATTGGCACAGCCTACTTCTACCGAGATCGCCATACGATTAAACAAATGGCAGAAGTTTATAATCCTAAAATCGAGCGTTTTAAAAATGAAGAGCTATTGAAACTCGCTTTAGAAAACGATCAAGAAACAATGCTAGAAATTCAGCAAATTATGAATAAAGAGCTTTAATTTATCTCTTACTCCCGTCCTAAAGGACGGGATAGTAAAATATAAGTAAATAGATAGTAAATTAAAAATAGATGTTTTCCCCATAAACCTATTTCAACTGCTCTTCAATAATTCCACCGCCTAAGCAAACTTCGCCTTGATAAAAAACGGCAGATTGCCCTGGTGTTACTGCAATTTGTGGTTCATCAAAAATCACTCGGATATTTTCATCATCAATCGGAATAATTTCACAAGGAATATCCGCTTGGCGATAACGTGTTTTTACGCTACAACGTAAATTTTCACGAATAGCTTGACGATCAACCCAATGTAATTGGCTTGCAATTAACCCTGTGGAAAGTAACGCTGAATTATCCTGACCTTGAGCAACAATCAATACGTTATTGATAAGATCTTTTTCGACCACATACCACGCATTTTCACTCGCTCCTTTCACACCACCAATACCTAAGCCTTTGCGTTGTCCTAGCGTGTGATACATTAAGCCATCGTGGCGACCAATAACTTGACCATCGACTGTTTTAATATCTCCAGCTTGAGCAGGTAAATAGCGAGCTAAGAAATCTTTAAATTTCCGTTCACCAATGAAACAAATTCCCGTAGAATCTTTTTTCTTTGCCGTGGCTAGACCTAAATCTTCTGCAATTGCTCTTACAATCGGTTTTTCAATATCACCGACTGGAAATAGGCTTTGAGCGACTTGTTGCTCACTGAGTGTATATAAAAAATAACTCTGATCTTTGTTATTATCTAATCCACGTAATAATTTTGGCTGTTGATCCAACGCAGGACGGCGAACGTAGTGCCCTGTCGCAATAAAATCTGCCCCGAGATCTTCCGCAGCATATTCTAAGAATGCCTTAAACTTGATCTCTTTATTACATAAAATATCAGGGTTAGGTGTGCGACCTGCTTTGTACTCAGCAAGGAAATGTTCAAAAACATTATCCCAATACTCTGCTGCAAAGTTAATTTTATGTAATTTAATCCCTAATTTATCGCAAACTGCTTGAGCATCAGCTAAATCGGCAGCTGCGGTACAATAATCTGTATCATCATCTTCTTCCCAATTCTTCATAAACAAGCCTTCTACTTGATAGCCTTGTTGTTGCAAAATAAAAGCCGAAACGGAAGAATCCACACCGCCTGACATTCCGCAAATGACTTTTTTATTTGCATTTTCTGCCAGTTGCTGTTCTGTTAATTTAGGAAAATAGTTTTCGTAAGTTTTTGATTTCATTGATTATCTGCTCGTTTATAAAAAAGTTTTCCTTCTCTATCAATATGTTCAATAAGAAGGGAATGAGTAAGTTGATGATAGATAGATAAATCAAATAAATAAGGCAAATAAGAATCGTCTAAATCACGCCAAATTTTGCTAGCCACTAGGTTTGTTAAATTTTTACCTTTTAGCGTTAAGTCAATATCCGATCCTTCCTGATAATTACCCATTGCTCTAGAGCCATAAATAATAGCTTGCTCTACTTCTGGGTATTTTGCCAAAATCTGATTTATCTGCTCATAAGAGCGGGGGCTTAGTCCAAAGTCTGACATAGTTTTTCTACTCTCTGAACAAATTGAAGAAAAAGAGGTAAATATTCTTGGGTGATCTTTTTAAAATGAGTATTCAAGATAGTTTCATCATAGGTATGTACCGTAACATTACGAGTTTCGATCATATCTAACCATATTTCACCTTGTGTAATTAAACCTCGATTAAATGCCATACGAGATGCTGTTTTTGAACCAAAAATATCGACCTCACCTTGTGCTTTTAAAATATCTTTTTGTAGTTTCCACGCAAGTTCGTGAGTAAATTCAAAACGTTGCACAATGCCTTCTTTTATAATATCAATTTCGGTATCTCCATATTCCGCTATGGCATTAGCTAATTGTGTAACGGCTTTCTTATAATTCTCAAAGCGTTGTTTCCAACGCACATTATCTATCTGTTGTGCCATTATTACACCTATACTTTCTGCATATAATACTCAGCGAAATGAATAGAAAGTTTCTCAATATTATCCTTTTTCGCTAATACATTAAGCCACTCTATCGGAATAGCATCAAAGCCATAAAGTAATCCAGCTAATCCCCCCGTTACTGCTGCAGTAGTGTCTGTATCTTGCCCTAAATTCACTGCTTTTAGTACCGCATCTCGATAACTATCTGTTGTCAATAAGCACCAAATACTTGCCTCTAAGGTATGAATAACGTAACCACTACTTTGGATTTCATCTTCTGGAAGAAGCAAAATATCACCCAAAACTAACCGCTTAAATGGCTCAATTTCTGAGATTTCTATCTCTTGGATAAAATCAGCGATTCTTTCATTAACATTCTGATATGCGACAAATTTGTCATTCTGTTTCAGTAATTCACTCGCAAACTCAAGATAATACAAACAAGCAAAATGACTACGAATATGTCTATGCGTTAAGCTAGAAACAGCACAGATTGTCGAAAAACGCTCCTTTAAAGGCATATCTTTTACTTCAAAGAGCAAAGGTAAAATTCGCATCAATGCCCCATTGCCATTATCCATTACATCTTTTCCACCACATTCTTGTGCAGGAATACCTTGAATATATCTTGCTAGAGATTGTCGGGTAATGATTCCAATATCAAAGACTTCATTGTGTGGTGTCCAATACGCTTGTGTCATCCATTGAACAGATTTCTGAGCAATATCGTCTAAGTTAAAGCCATTAGTGAGTGATTCAGCTAGACAAAATGTCATTGAGCTATCATCAGACCAAGTACCTTCTGGTTGATTATAAGTACCGTATCCTTTCATTTCTGTTACAGGATGTAAACGCAAATACTCTCGACTTTTGAATTCAACTGGCACCCCTAAAGCATCAGCGACTGAAACACCGAACAAAATAGCTTTAGCTTGTTCATATAAATTAGGATTCGTCATTTTTATCCTATTACTTCACTTCATAAAACTGAGTTTCTTTTTTAGCAAATTTCTGCTCATATTCAGCTTTGGCTGCTTCATCTCCTGCGGCTAATTTAGCTTGTAAATTATCGCAAGGTTCTTCACAGTCGCACATTTTTTTCATTCCCAATGCAGTAATACCGCCACAGCTACCTTTAATGGTTTTGCCCTTAATGATAAAACCAATCGACATCATAAATACGATAGCAACAAAAAATCCAAAAGTAAGTAAGATAGTTTCCATTTATTTTCCTTTTATTTGTTATTCTTTAATAAGTTTTTTAAATTCACTCGACATTTTTGTTTCATATTCTTGACCATTTTTAATAATCAAAAATACAGCTAATTTTTCACGTTCAGCGACTTCAAGTGCTTTATCTGCACCAAGAACAAACAAGCCTGTTGATAAGCCGTCAGCCGTCATTGTTGTTGGTGCAAATACCGTAATAGACGCAAGATTGTGAGTAATCGGACGTAGCGTTTTAGGATCAATAATATGTGATAAGCGATTACCTTGCTCATCTTCGAAATAGTTACGGTAGTTTCCTGAAGTTGCCATTCCTAAATTCTGTAATGGTACTGCAATTTGCACTGATGTGCCTTGCGTAAATTCTGGCTTTTCAATCGCTATTGTCCAAGGCTGTTTTTTCAAATTATTACCTTTTCCATAAATTTCACCACCAATCTCAACAAGATAATTTTCAAGACCTAAGCTATTTAGGTGGCTAGCGACCTTATCAACCCCAAAACCTTTTGCGATCGATGAGAGATCAACGTAAACATTCGGCTCTTTTTTAGATAAGAATGCCTGACCATTTTGTCGATCATTATTTTCAAAACCAACAATGAGTTTTTCAATCCCTACGGATTTTGCTCTCTCTGCAATTTGTTCTGCAGTTGGCACTTTGTTTAAACGTTTATCTGGACCAAATCCCCATAAATTTACTAAAGGGCCAATGGTAATATCTAAAGCACTCTCTGTTACTTTATTTAGACGAATACCTTCTTCAACCACTAGTGCGAAATCTGTCGCTACTTTAAAGGGAGTGTCAATAGTGTGGAATTGATTAAACTGACTAATTTGAGACTCTCTCTGATAAGTGGACATTTGGTTATTCACTTCTTTCAAGAGAAGATCTAATTCTTTTTGAATCGTTTCGGGCTTTGGTAAATTCTTTATACTACCATCATCAATATATTTGACGTGGTAAGTTGTTCCCATTGTTTTCCCTTCCAATAAAACTTGCTCAGGCTCTTTATTACAAGCAGTGAGTAAAAAAGCTAACAATACCGAAGTGGTCCACATTAGTAACGGTTTGATTTGCATACGTTCTCCCAAAATGAATAATTAAATCAATAATGGAAAACAGACAAGGGATACAACATCCTTATCTATTTTCCATTATTCATTAAATCTATTTGAATGTATTATAACACAGAATACTTTTGGGGCTAGGGACAGGCAAAACCTCATACTTTTGTAAAATAATTTGTTTGAAACTGTCACTGCAACTTGCCCAATCAATTAAATCTACTTTAAATGGCAAATCTGAGTCTGAAAAAGCTAATTCAAGCTGAGCCTGTTGGTGAATTGTTAAGGGAGTGTCGGTAATCAATGCAAGATCAAGATCGGAAAATCGCTTTGCCGTCCTTTTAATTCTTGAGCCAAATACCCATACGGGAATATTCGGTAAATGTGTCGCTAAAATGCGTTGAACAAGATGTAACTGTTGTTCGGTCAAATCTATCATTGGCTACGTTTTTGAAGTTGAGAAACGAGATAGTGGCTACTTACTAGGAAATGGCTAATGCCTTGATATACTTGCAGAGCCTTATTTTCATCATAAGTATGTGATGTGATATTTCGCATTTTACGGAAATCTAACCATTCTTCAGGATTTTCAATTAAACCAAATTGCGCTGATAGACGTAAAATATCTCTAAATTCTGTGCTATCTATATCAGTATCATTAGACGATATACTTTTCAGTTGTCGCTTCATCATCTTGATTGATAATTCATAGACAAATTCAAATTTTTGAATTGCTCCAGCAATAAGCGTATCTTGGATAATTGGATCTTGAACATTAAACCATTCTTGATTATCCAAATGAATAATCGTTTTTTGCAGAGAAACAAAGGCTTTTTCAAGTGCTGAAATATCTAATGTTTCCATCTTTTTATTATGTTCCTATATAACTTATTGATCTACACTCTCTTTTTACAAAAAATTAGCAAGAAGTAATTTTTTTCATAAAGTCCTTATTTATTAAGTTAAGAGGCTATTTAATTCCTATTAGGAAAAGGTCAAATCCACAATAACCGTGAATTTGACCTTATTTTAAGTAAGAAAGTGATTTAAATTAACCACCGAAATCATCTAATAAGATGTTTTCATCTTCAACGCCAAGATCTTTTAGCATCTTAATGACAGACGCATTCATAATTGGTGGTCCACACATATAGTATTCACAATCTTCTGGAGCTTCGTGATCTTTTAAGTAGTTTTCATAAAGCACGTTATGAATAAAGCCTGTGTAGCCGTCCCAGTTATCGCCTGGTTGTGGATCAGAAAGTGCAACGTGCCATTTGAAGTTATCATTTTCAGCTTGTAAGCCGTCAAAATCTTCAACATAGAACATTTCACGTTTTGAACGAGCACCATACCAGAAAGTCATTTTACGTTTAGATTTTAAACGTTTTAACTGGTCAAAAATATGTGAACGCATCGGTGCCATACCCGCACCACCACCGATAAATACCATTTCTGCATCAGTATCTTTTGCGAAGAATTCACCAAATGGGCCTGAAATTGTGACTTTATCGCCTGCTTTTAATGACCAAATGTAAGATGACATTTGACCTGGTGGTACATCAGGGTTATTTGGTGGTGGCGTAGCAATACGCACGTTCAACATAATAATCCCTTTTTCTTCTGGGTATGAAGCCATTGAATAAGCTCGAATAATTGGTTCATCAACTTTAGACACATAACGCCATAAGTTAAATTTATCCCAATCTTCGTGATACTCTTTGTCAATTAACTCTTTGTAATCTTCATATCTTACCGTATGAGCAGGAGCTTCGATTTGAATGTATCCACCAGCACGGAATGGAACTTCTTCCCCTTCTGGAATTTGTAATTTAAGCTCTTTGATAAATGTTGCTTTGTTATCGTTAGAAATAACGGTACATTGCCATTTTTTTACACCAAAGATCTCTTCTGGTAACTCCACGTCCATACTGCTTTTTACGTTTACTTGACAAGCAAGACGATAGCCTTCTTTAGCTTCACGTTTGGTAATATGTGATAACTCGGTTGGTAAAATCTCTCCACCACCACTTTTCACTTTTACGACACATTGACCACAAGAGCCACCGCCACCACAAGCAGACGATACGAAGATACCTTTACTTGCAAGAGCGCCTAATAATTTACCACCAGCAGGTAAAGTAATTGCTTTTTCAGGATCATCATTGATTGAAATCGTGATGTCGCCACTGTCCACTAATTTCGATTTAGCAAATAGGATAAGTACTGCAAGCACTAATACAAGGGCAGTAAATACCACGATACCGAAAATAAAATTATCCATTCGATACGCTCCTTATAATTGAATGCCTGAGAAAGACATAAAACCAAGTGCCATTAAGCCTGCGGTAATAAAGGTAATACCTAATCCGCGTAAGCCTGCAGGAACATCAGAATATTTCATTTTTTCTGTTAAACCTGCTAACGCCACGATTGCTAACATCCAACCCGTACCAGCACCAATACCATAAACCACTGATTCACCAAAGTTATATTCACGTTGAACCATAAAAGATACCGCACCAAAGATTGCACAGTTTACAGTGATTAATGGTAAGAAGATACCTAACGCACTATAAAGTGCTGGGAAGTATTTATCTAATACCATTTCAAGTACTTGTACAATACCAGCAATTACACCGATAAATGTAATAAAGTTAAGGAAGGTTAAATCAACCCCTTCAATTAATGCACCATCTTTTAAAACGTGTTCATAAACTAATTGGTTAGCAGGAACAGAAATTGCTAATACTACAATTACAGCGATCCCTAAACCAAAAGCTGTTGAAACTTTCTTAGAAACCGCAAGAAATGTACACATTCCTAGGAAGAAAGAAAGTGCCATATTTTCAATAAATACGGACTTAACAAATAAACTTAGATAATGTTCCATATTATTTCTCCACTTGCTCTGGTTTCCACGTTCTTAAGCCCCAGATTAAGAAGCCAATAATAAAGAACGCACTTGGAGCTAATAAGAATAGACCATTTGCTTGGTACCAACCACCATCTTGGATTGTTTGGAATACAGTCATACCGAAAAGTTTACCTGAACCGATCAGCTCACGAATAAATGCTACGATAACAAGAATTGCACCATAGCCTAAACCGTTACCGATACCATCAACAAAACTCTCTACTGGACCTGATTTCATTGCAAATGCTTCTGCTCGTCCCATTACGATACAGTTGGTAATGATTAAGCCAACGAATACCGAAAGCTGTTTAGAAAGATCGTAAGCATACGCACGTAAAATTTGGTCAACCAAAATTACAAGAGATGCAATAATTGCCATTTGTACAATAATACGGATACTATTTGGAATATAGTTACGAATCATTGAAATAAACATACTTGAAAAAGCAGTTACAAAGCTTACTGCAATGCCCATTACCACTGCGGTTTCAAGTTTAGTTGTTACCGCTAATGCTGAACAGATACCCAAAATTTGCAATGCAATTGGGTTATTATTCACAACAGGTGATAACAATAGGTCTTTAAGTTTATTACTTGCCATTAGTTAGTCCCCGCTTTTAATTTCGCTAAATATGGCCCGAAACCATTCGCTCCGAACCAATATTTGAATGAACCATCAACACCATTAGACGTTAATGTCGCACCAGATAAACCATCAATTCCGTGATCTTTATCTGCTGAAGCGCCTTTTGCAACACGAATTGCAGATTCACCGTTTTCGTTTTGTAATTTCTTACCAACGAAATTTTGTTGCCAACGTGGGTTTTCAATCTCACCACCTAAGCCTGGAGTTTCCCCGTGTTCGTAGTAAGTAATCCCTTTAATTGTATTACCATCAGGCTGTACAGAAACGAAACCATACATTACAGACCATAAGCCTGTACCGTAGAATGGTAAAACGATTTGATTTACTTTACCATCAGCGTCTTTCACAAGGTAAACTTCAGCATATTTAGCTCTGACTTTCAAACCTGCTTTATCATCTGCTGGGTTAATCGCAATACTTTGAGTTGGATCTTTAATTGCAGATTTTGCATCAAAATTTGTTACACCCTCTACATATTCACCTGTTGCAAGATCAACGATCTTAGGTTCAATATTTTTAGCATAAATATCTTTGATATCACCTTTTTTGGTATCTGCTTGTAATAAACCAGCAACACTTAAAATGTTTTTCTGTTTATCTAATTGTTTTTGTTCTTCTTGGGTTGGTTTTAATAACACCGCAGAACCTGCAACAATTAACGAACAGATTAAACTTAATAAAACCACGACGGTAAGTGTTCCGCCAATGCTATCTTTATTAAACTTAGCCATTGCGTGCCTTCCTACGTTTGATATTACCTTGAACAACAAGGTAGTCGAAGATTGGTGCAAATAAGTTAGCAAATAAAATCGCTAACATCATACCTTCTGGATATGCAGGGTTTGCAACTCGAATCAATACGCACATTACCCCAATTAAAATACCATACCACCATTTACCTTTATTGGTAAATGCAGCAGATACTGGGTCTGTTGCCATAAAGAACATACCTAATGCAAAACCACCTAATACAAGATGCCAATGCCAAGGCATTGCAAACATTGGGTTTGTATCAGAACCGATAAGATTAAATAAGGTTGCCGTTGCAGCCATACCAACCATTACACCAGCAATAATACGCCAAGAAGCAATTCGAGCGAACACAATAATTGCCGCACCGATGATTAGCATTAAGGTTGAAACTTCACCGACAGAACCAGGGATATTCCCTAAGAAAGCATCCATCCAAGTAATAGATTGACCTGTTGCAACGTGTTTAAGTGCAGCTTCACCACCAACAGCCCATTGAGAAAGTGCGGTTGCGCCAGAAAAACCATCTGCGGCAGTCCAAACTAAATCTCCTGAAATTTGAGCAGGGTAAGCAAAGAATAAAAACGCACGACCCGCTAATGCTGGGTTCATAAAGTTTTTACCTACACCACCAAATACTTCTTTTGCAACAACAACACCAAAAGTAGCCGCTAATGCCGCTTGCCATAATGGTAATGTTGGTGGAACAATTAATGCTAAAAGAATAGAGGTAACAAAGAAACCTTCATTGATTTCGTGCTTACGCACCATTGCAAATAATACTTCCCAAAAACCACCGACTAAAAAGACGGTAAGATAGATTGGAAGGAAGAAAATTGCACCAAGTGTCATTTTAGCAAATACACCCGCATCTTGTGATACCACACCTAAGCTGTTCGCTAAAGCAAAATGCCAATCGTTATTTACACTATTTGCAAGGTTTTGAGCAAAATCACCCATACCTAAGGCTAAAATTGACTGAGCACCCACATTATACATTCCCCAAAACATAGCAGGGAATAACGCCAACCATACGATCAACATCATACGTTTTGAGTCAATCGCATCACGAACATGAGCATCTTTTTGGGTTACTGCACCAGATGTATAAACGATAGAATACACCGCTTCAAATAAGGTGTACCACTTTTCATACTTCCCACCTTTATGGAAGTGGGGTTCCATTTTATGGAAAAGATCTTTTAAAGCCATTTGATTAACCTTCCTTCTCGATCTTATCTAACGCTTGGCGTAACATCGGACCATATTCATTTTTACCTGGGCAAACAAAGGTACAAAGTGCTAAATCTTCTTCATCTAGTTCTAAACACCCTAATGCTTGAGCAGAATCGGTATCACCTACGGCCAAGTCACGAAGTAATAATGTTGGCAGAATATCTAATGGCATTACACGCTCATAAGCACCAATTGGTACCATTGCACGATGTCCGCCATTTACTGCGGTTGTGAAGTTAAATAATTTCTTAGTGAAAGCACCTAACACCGTACGTGTAATAGAGAATTTATGTGAATATGGTGCAATCATTCCAAAGAATTCTTGCTCACGCCCTTCTGCTATCACAGAAACTTGTAATGCATAGCGACCTAAATAATCGTGTACACCAACAGCTTTTGCCCCACTCAATACAGAACCAGAAATCACACGATTTTCACCTGATTTGAGTTCATTTGCAGTTAATTCAGATAATTTAGCCCCTAAACGAGTACGAACTAAACGTGGTTTCTCAACTTGTGGTCCTGCTAATGCAACGACACGATCCGTATAAAGTTCCCCCGTAGTAAATAATTTACCAATTGCAATAACATCTTGGTAATTTAGATACCATACTTGTTTATTCAAGCTTACAGGATCAATAAAGTGAATATGTGTACCACTTAACCCAGCTGGATGTGGCCCTGCAAAAGCGGTTACTTTCACATTTGGCACATCTGCATTTGGTGTTGTGCTATCTGGTGCACGACATAAATGAATTGTTTTCTCGCCATTGAATAAACGGCTTAATACCGTTAAACCATCAACGAAGTCCTGCTTATGTTCTTTAAGAACAACTTCAGGATCTGCTGCTAATGGGTTAGTATCCATCGCATTCACAAAGATAGATGAAGGCACAGCATCTAATGCAGGCACTTTACTAAATGGGCGAGTACGGAATGCTGTCCACAAACCAGATTCCACTAAATTTTGTTTAACTTGCTCGCTTGTCAAAGACGCAAGGACAGTTGTCGCATAGCGACTAAAGGTAATTTGTTCATCACCCTCAATTTTAATCACGACTGACTGAAGAACACGCTTCTCGCCACGATTGATTGCAACAACCGTGCCACTTGCAGGTGCAGTAAAAATCACACCAGGATTCTTTTTATCTTCAAAAAGAACCTGACCTTTTTTCACTACATCACCTTCACGCACCTTCATAGAAGGACGCATACCCACATATTCCTCGCCAAGCACAGCAACTTCACTAACAGCATTGCCGTTATGGATTACTTGCTCAGGTTTTCCCAAAATAGGGAGATCCAAGCCTTGTTTAATTGTAATCATATTGTTTGCACTACTTTTGTTGGGTTAAAAAATATGATTGTAGCAAGCTACAATCGCTTCTATTGAGTCGTAGCCAAATTCAAGAATAAACGTTGATTCCCCCACCTATTCTCAAAAACTACATTAAGTTCTCAAATCGGATTTTTATCTTTTTTGAATAAAGATAAAAATAAACACCTTATTTTACCTGAAAATTGATATCAAATGCCAGTTTAACCACATTTTTTTAACATTTCAGCCCATAAAGTTTGACCTACTTCAAATTTTAAATACAACAAATAACCATTTTGAAAATAAGCGGTACGAAAAGCTCATTTTTTTACCAAGACAAGTAAAATTTGATGCTAGTCAAAAAATTAGGTTCGGAGTAGAATATCTATAAATTTTCTTATAATGGATTAAACAATGAATATTACAATTTCAGATGCGGCACAAAATCACTTCCGCAAATTATTAGATCAACAAGAAGAAGGTACCAATATTCGTATATTTGTCGTGAACCCCGGTACACCAAGTGCAGAGTGTGGAGTTTCCTATTGCCCACCCAATGCAGTAGAAGACAGTGATACAGAAGTAAAATTTGAGCAATTTTCAGCTTTTGTTGATGATGTTAGCTTACCTTTCCTTGATGAAGCCGAAATTGACTATGTCACTGATGCAATGGGAGCACAACTCACAATGAAAGCTCCAAATGCTAAGATGAAAAAAGTCGCAGATGATGCACCTTTCATTGAACGTTTAGATTATGTGATTCAAACTCAAGTTAATCCACAGTTAGCAAGCCACGGAGGACGAGTAACTCTGATCGAAATTACTGAAGATAAGTATGCAATTTTACAATTTGGTGGTGGTTGTAATGGCTGTTCAATGGTTGATGTAACCTTAAAAGAAGGGATCGAAAAACAACTCCTTGCTCTTTTCCCTGATGAACTCGTTGGCGTAAGAGATGTAACTGAACATCAACATGGTGAGCATTCTTATTACTAAGAGATAGCTAATTCTAGTGGTGTAATGGATAAAATTATTGCTGATTTATCCATTACACCAAACATTCAAAAGGAGGAAACCAAAATAGTTGCTAATATATACTATATTTATATTAAAACGTGCTCTTGAACTTGGTAGCCTTGTGGTACAGTTTCTTTGTCTTCAAAAGTTACAAATTCCCAAGCATTTTGATTTGCTAAAACAGCTCTAAGTAATTTGTTATTTAAACCGTGACCCGATTTATATGCTGTAAAATCACCTAAAATATTGTATCCACACATAAATAGATCACCAATAGCATCTAACATTTTGTGTCGAACTAATTCATCTTTAAAGCGTAAGCCTTCTTCATTTAGGATACGGTAATCATCTAACACAATTGCATTATCTAAGCTACCGCCTAGTGCCAAACCAATAGATTGTAGATATTCTACATCCTTCATAAAGGTGAAAGTTCTCGCTCTACTTAATTGTTGAATAAAGTGTTGAGCTGAAAATTCCATTTTATAATTACGTACATTTTTTGTAATCATCGGATGGGTAAAATCAATGGTAAAATCTAATTTTAATCCTTGACTATAAGGTTTAAATTCAGCCCATTTATCGCCTTCTTCAACACGTATAGTTTCTCTAATGCGAATAAATTTTTTCGCTGCTTCTTGTTCTTCAATTCCTGCATCTAATAAGAGATAGATAAATGGACTTGAGCTACCGTCCATAATTGGAATTTCAGGAGCATCAACTTCGATAATCACATTATCTAACCCTAATGCAGACATTGCAGCATTAAGATGTTCAACAGTAGAGATACGCACGCCATCATCGTTGATCATACAAGTACATAATGTGGTATCACGAATAGAATCGGCACTTGCAGGAAAATAAACGACAGGATCAAGATCTGTACGTGCATAAATAATACCTGTATTTGCAGGTGCTGGACGCAACGTGAGAGTCACCTTTTTACCACTGTGCAGACCAATACCTGTCACTTTTGTAGTTTGTTTAAGGGTTCTTTGTTTAATCATATCGTTTTCCTTGTTTCCCATTTATCTCAATCAAGCTATTACTGCCCATTACGCATAAAGCCTGGAATAGCTGTTGGGTTAAAAATTTGAGAATTATCTACTTGCTGTGGCTTTTGTACAGCTTGTTGCTGCCCACCAAATTGAGTCGATTGTCCATAACTAGCACCAAACGGGTACTGTGAAGATTGTGGGGCTGCTTGTACTTGTGGCTGTGGTTGTTGTGTTTGTTGGAAACCAGTCATTCTTGGTGGAACAATTTCTTCTGGTTGTCCAATGCCCGTTGCTACTAATGTAACACGAATTTTCCCTTCCATTTCAGGGTAGAATGCAGAACCGAAAATAATAGCAGCATCAGGATCTGCAAAACTAGTTACGTATTCCATAATGGTATTCACTTCCGCAAGTTCAATATCGTAACCTGATGAAATGTTTACTAAAATACCTTTAGCACCTGATAAATCAACATCTTCAAGTAACGGGCTAGCAACAGCTTCCTTCGCTGCATTTTCTGCACGATTTTCACCATCAGCAATACCTGTTCCCATCATTGCACGTCCCATTTCTGACATTACTTTTTTCACATCAGCAAAGTCCACGTTTACTAAACCTTCGGAAGTGATCATATCTGTGATGCCTAATACCGCATTACGCAACACATCATTAGCAACGCCAAAAGCTTCGTTAAATTTTACATTTTTCGGTAATACTTTTAATAATTTATCATTTTGAATGATAATGAGAGAATCAACGTGTTTAGCAAGCTCTTTGATGCCTTGTTCTGCATAGGCAGAGCGTTTTCTACCTTCGAATGAGAATGGTTTGGTTACGATACCGACAGTTAAAGCACCTTGGCTTTTAGCAATTTCAGCAATAACTGGTGCTGCCCCAGTCCCTGAGCCACCGCCCATACCTGCAGCGATGAAGACCATATCGGCACCAGCTAGCATACTGCTTAATGCATCTCTATCTTCTTCAGCTGCTTGGTGTCCAACATTTGGATCGCCACCTGCACCTAAGCCTTTTGTTAAGTTCGCACCGATCTGAATGGTATTACGAACAACACTACTACGTAGCACTTGAGCATCTGTATTCACTGAGAAAAACTCAACACTACCAACCTCATCAGATTGGCTTGCAACCATATGGTTTAAAGCATTACCGCCACCGCCGCCGACACCGATAACTTTAATCACCGCATCTTGAGTTGTTTCAAAAATAGGCTCAAACATTTTTCTTCTCCCTGCAAAACATCAGTTACTTACTGATGCCTAAAATTTATCTTTTGTAAATTTAACTGTTTTTTTAACCGCTTGTTTTAACATTTCAAAGATCCCAACACCAGGTATAGGCGTACTTCTATCGGAATCTTCATTGTAATGGGTATATTGCAACAATCCTAAAACCGTAGCATATTGTGGTTTATTCACATAGTCTGTTAAACCTGTAATATTGAGAGGATAACCGACCCTTACTTGTAAACCAAAGACAGATTTTGCACATTCTACAATATCTTCGATTTGAGAACCACCACCAGTTAAAACAATTCCTGCAATTAATTCTTGTTTTATCCCTTTTTGATACAAATCAGTTCGTAATTGTGTTAATTCATTAGCAATTATACCTAATAAATCCTGATAACACTGAGATGTAATCTTCGACAACTGTTCTTTACTAAAAGTTCTTGGTGCTCTTCCACCTAAACCTGCAACTTCAATTTTCTTTTCAGGAAAATGTGTTGGGGGAGAAATGGCACTTCCATATTGCACTTTAATATTTTCTGCATCATTACGAGACGTTGTCAGCATATTGGCGATATACTCTGTGATATTATACCCACCAAAAGGAATAACTTTACTAAAACGCAAAGCACCATCGGTATAAACAAGCACGTCCATCGTGCCACTACCAATATCAATTAAACAAACTCCAAGCTCTTTTTCATCTTCGGTTAATACCGAATAACTTGATGCTAGTCCTGAAAAAACAATCTGCTCAATTTTCAGTTTACTACGTTCTACTGCATTTTTAAGATTGCGTAACCAATCATTATGGCAAGCTATTAAATGTGCATTTGCTTGTAAACGCATTCCCGATAAACCAAGGGGATTTTTAGTTGCAGGTAATCTATCGACTTTATACTCTTGTGGAATAATATGTAAGGTTTCCAAGCCATCAGGTAATTTAATTGAACGTGCAATATGGATAGCATTATCTAAATCTTCGGCTTTCACTTCCCCCGAAAGAGGCACAGTACCACTTTCATTAAACGCTGTAATATGCGCACCTGATAATGCTAGTGTTACCCCCATAATTTTACATTCTGAAATAGATTCAGCTTCTTCAATAGCACGTTGAATTGAACTTACCGCAGCATCTAAATCAACAACACTACCACCTTGTACACCTTTAGAAGGGCTAACACCTGAACCAATAACGTTAATAACGCCATCAGGCAATACTTCGCCTACTACGGCAACCACTTTATGTGTGCCAATTTCAAGACCAACCACTATTTTAGATTCTGCTACTTTTGTCATATTTATTACACTTGCTCAAATGATAAAATTATTGCGAAATAAAACCTACTGCCGCACCGTACTCATAACGTAAATCAACATAAGATAAACGTTTTCCATCAGGAATCTCTATTTCGGGGAAAATGGTAACAAAGCGATCAATTTTAGGTAACCAATCACCTCGCCCTAACCTTAATTCGACATGATTATTGAGTGTTATTGTCCAAGAACCTCGAATATCCATTGCCACAGATTTTAGAACTAAATTGCGAGATTCTAAATCTTTTTGGATTTTATACCAAGCCTCTAAGACTTTTTTTGCTTCTGAATCAGGCCCATAAAGATCAGGCAAGCCATCTGCATTAAAACGCTCTTTGGGCAAATCAAATACCACACCTTGTGCAGAAACAAAACGCGTTTGGTTCCAAATTGCTGTTGGGCGATGCTCTACTAAGGTTAAACTAATGCGATCTGGATAGACTTTTCTCACAGCAACATCTCTAATCCAAGGGATTTCAAGAAATTTATCTTTAATTTCTTGAATATCTTGTTCAAAATAGCCCTTAAGCACTGGTTCTTTTGATAAAAGTTCTCGAATATCTGCATTAGTGGTAAATTGTGTTTTATGGGTTAATGCGTATGCTCGAATCGGTGTTTTATCTAATAAAGCTAACCAGCTAGACCAGTTACTATACATTACATAAGCAAAAATAAGACACAAAAACATCAATATTGGCTTAATAAAAAGCAGCCAATTAGTTGGTGTCTTCGGTTTACTAGCCTTAGTTCGAATTACCGATGTCGGTTTTTTCCGCAACGCCATTGCCATTAAATACTTAGCTCCAGTACTCGCTCTACTAAGCGTTCAAAACTATATCCTACTGTTGCTGCTGATTTCGGGAAAATACTGTGGCTTGTCATTCCTGGGCAAGTATTCACTTCAACCAATCTGAATTGACCATTTGCATCTTCCATTACATCAATACGACTCCAACCACGACAACCCACTACGTCATAAGCCTGTTTAACCAATTTTGCAACTTCTGCTTGGCGTGTTTCTGACAAAACAGGACAAAGATATTGTGTATTATCAGATACATATTTGGCGTGATAATCGTAAAATTCACCGTCTGGAATAATTTGTACTGCTGGTAATACTTCACCGTCCAATACAGGTACTGAGTACTCTGCACCAGCTAAATTCTCTTCTACTAATACAATAGCATCATATTTGAGAGCTTCTTCAATCGCAGGAATAAGCTGTTCTGCTGTTTTTACTTTACTTACACCAACACTTGAGCCTTCACTAGCAGGTTTAACAAATACAGGTAAACCTAATTTAGTAATAATTTCATCAGAACTTACCGCTTCACCTCGGCGAACAACAACCATTTCTGCAGTTGGTAAACCGACTGCATTCCATAACAATTTAGTACGGAATTTATCTAAGGTAATTGCTGATGCCATTACGCCACACCCTGTATAAGGGATACCAAGTTGCTCTAAAGCCCCCTGTAATACACCATTTTCACCTATTCCACCGTGTAAAATATTAAAGACGCGTTGAATACCTTTTTCTTTTAATTTTTCAATTGGGTACTCTTTTGTGTCAATACCTTCAACATCATAGCCTAAACTTTGTAATGCCCCTAAAACTGCTGCTCCAGAATTCAGTGATACTTCACGCTCGGCAGAGACACCACCAAATAACACTGCTATTTTTTCATTTTTTAAACTCATTGCTATCACCATTATCTACTTGCAAAATATTTTCTTGATCTCACCGCTTCCAAATTACGCTTTCAGCAAAGAGAGAATATTATTGACGCCAACTTTCCGCTAAATCACGCGAAAGTTTGCTCACATTACCTGCTCCTTGAGCCAAAATTAGATCGCCATCTTGAATGATCTGATCAAGTACCTCACCTAACTGAACAGTATCTGAAACTAAGATTGGATCAACTTTTCCTAGGTTACGAATAGAACGGCATAATGCTTTACTATCTGCCCCTACAATTGGAGCTTCACCTGCGGCATATACATCAAGCATTACAAGTGCATCAACTTGTGATAATACTTGGACAAAGTCATCAAAAAGATCGCGAGTACGAGAATAGCGGTGCGGTTGAAATACCATTACAACACGTTTATTATCCCAACCCTGTCGAGCTGCTTTAATGGTTACATCAACTTCAGTCGGGTGGTGTCCATAGTCGTCCACTAACATTACTTTACCATTAGGGCGAATAAATGAGCCAAGTTGGTCAAAACGGCGACCAGCCCCTTGGAAATCAGCAAGTGCTGCTAAGATAGCTTCATTACCAATACCTTCTTCTTTAGCAACTGCCAAAGCCGCAGTTGCATTAAGAGCATTATGTTTACCTGGTACGTTCAATAAGACTTCAATTCTCTCACCTGTTGGACAAACCACCGTATAATGCCCTTGAAATCCTGTTTGCTGATAATCTTCAATACGATAATCAGCAAACTCACTAAAACCATAACTTAAAACTTGTCGCCCTACTTTCGGTGCAATTTCCATCACTACAGGATCATCAGCACACATTACAGCTAAACCATAGAAGGGTAAATTACGCAAGAAACGGATATAGGTATCCTTCATCTTCTCAAAATCACCGCCATAAGTATCCATATGATCAGGTTCAATATTAGTTACCACAGACACCATTGGTTGTAGATGTAAGAATGATGCATCACTTTCATCAGCTTCCGCAATTAAATAACGGCTTGCACCTAAATGTGCATTTTTACCTGCTGACTTAACTAAACCACCATTAACAAAAGTTGGGTCGAGTTTTGCTTCAGTATAGATCATTGAAATCATTGCGGTTGTGGTTGTTTTCCCGTGGGTACCTGCAATAGCAATCCCGTGACGGAAACGCATTATTTCAGCAAGCATTTGTGCACGTTGAATAACAGGAATTCTAGCTTCTTTAGCGGCTATAACTTCAGGATTATCATCAGTAATTGCACTCGAAATAACCACAACACTTGCATCTGTAACATTTTCCCCTTGATGGCCAAAAAAGATTTTTGCACCAGCTTTAGCTAAACGTTGAGTAACAGCTCCATCGGCAATATCTGAACCACTGATTTGATAACCTTCATTAAGTAATACTTCAGCGATACCACTCATTCCAGCCCCACCAATCCCAACAAAATGGATTTGAGTTACTCGACGCATTTCAGGGACGAGCTTTTTCACTTTATCTTGGAAATTTTTCATTCAGAATTCCTTATTCGGGTATTTTGTAAAAAATAAGTCAAATCTAGCCGCTTAGATCTTTTTATCTAACCTATTATGACTTATCATAAAATTTATAAACAATGTTCTTTAATCACATCAGCCACCCGTTTAGCCGCTAATGGTGTCGCTTTTTCTTTCGCTTTTATCGCCATTTCTGTTAATTTCTGGCGGTCAGAAATCAGTGGTGCTAAGACTTGAGCTAAACTTTCAGGATTAAAATCTTTCTGTTCAATAATAATAGCAGCTCCTGATTGAGCCAAATATTCAGCATTAAAAAATTGCTGACGATCTTTATGCTGGAATGGTACAAAAATCGCTGGCAACCCTGCAGCTGCAATTTCACATACGGTCAAAGCACCAGAACGGCAAATGACTAAATCTGCCCACTCGTAAGCTGCTTTCATATCATCAATAAATTCACTGGCAATCCCATTACCCGTAGTTTGATAAACTTCAGCAACGCCAGCTAATTTACCTTTACCAACTTGATGACTAATAAAAACTTGTTCACCAAAGAGCTTAGCCATTTCAGGCACAGTTTGGTTAATAACCATCGCTCCTTGACTTCCGCCCATTACTAAAATATTGATTGGATAGCCTTTTTGTGCAAAACGCTGTTCTGGTGGAGCTATTTGGAATAAATCTTGACGAACAGGATTTCCAACCACTTCAGCATTAGCAAAAGCACTTGGA
This sequence comes from Ursidibacter sp. B-7004-1, assembly GCF_053654055.1. Taxonomy (NCBI): domain Bacteria; kingdom Pseudomonadati; phylum Pseudomonadota; class Gammaproteobacteria; order Pasteurellales; family Pasteurellaceae; genus Ursidibacter; species Ursidibacter sp. B-7004-1. The sequence goes on from NZ_JBSIUP010000014.1 coordinate 47,964, forward strand.
AAGGCTTGTAATGTTTTTCTAGCAAATTTGGATAGCCATAGATTAGTTAAACCCGCTACTGCATTTTGCTCGTGTAAAATGATTGGTACACCGCATAACTTTGCCGCAATACCACCTGGACCAGATACATAACCTCCCATACCTAATACAGCATCAGGTTGATAAGATCTAATAATTTTTCTTGCTTGAAGTACGGCTCTCAAAATCGCAAAAGGTGCAGCTAATAAGGCTTTAATCCCCTTACCTTTAATACCTGAAATTTGAATAAACTCAATCGGAATACCATACTTAGGCACAAGTTCCGCTTCCATTCGGTCTTTCGTCCCTAACCAACGAATTTCCCAGCCTTGTTGCTGTAATTCTTTTGCTACTGCAATTGCAGGGAAAACATGTCCACCTGTTCCGCCTGCCATTACTAATAATTTTTTTGTCATATCTGTCCTTTATCAATCATCATTTAAGTGAGCGTGTCCAACTTTCACTAAACGATTTTCGTGATCAACTCTTACTAATACCGCCACTGCAATTGCCATAATAACTAAACTTGAACCACCATAGCTAATTAAAGGGAAAGTTAATCCTTTAGTTGGTAGTAATCCTGATGCAACACCAAGATTTACAAAGCCCTGAAGAAAAATCCACACTGCAATACCAAAAGTGAAAAAACCTTTAAAACGTTCTTCTAATACCAAAGCCTCTTTACTGATTTTTAAGGCTCGGATAGTTAATGCACAAAGTAACAACACTATTACAATGATACCTAATAGACCAAATTCTTCCCCAATAACAGCCATTACAAAATCAGTATGTGCTTCAGGTAAATATTCTAACTTTTGAATTGAATTACCTAAACCACTTCCCCAAAATTCACCTTGCCCAAACGCCATTTGTGAATTAGAAAGCTGGAAACCATCACCATAAGCATCTGCAAAAGGATCCATAAATGATGTTACTCGTTTTATACGATACTCAGATGTAAAAACTAACGCTCCAAATAAAAGAGCTCCAACTACGGCTAATACAATAAATTGGAAGAGCCTAGCTCCCATAATAAATAACATTGCAAAAGTTAATACGAATAATACCGCTGTACTCCCTAAATCTGGCTGTGCAAGTAGTAGCCCACCAAACATACCTAAAATGATAAATGGGCGAATAAACCCCCAGCGTTGAGTACGAATTTCATCAAAACGGCGAACATAAAAACTGGCGAAATAACAAATAACAGAGAGTTTTGCTAATTCAGCTGGTTGAAAGTTAATCGGACCGATTGGAATCCAGCGGGTTGCACCATTTACATTTTTACCCAGTATCAAAACGAGAAACAATAGCAATAATGAGATCATAAAAAACCACACACTCCACTTTTCCCATTTTTCACTTGGAATACGGATAAATTGGCTAAATGCTAAAAGCGAGATCGCCACATAAAAAGCATCTCGAATCGCAAAATGGAAAGGATCATCATACAATCGGGTACTCACTGGAATAGAGGCAGAAGTTACCATTACAAAACCAATAGTAAGTAAGCTAATAAATAACCAAATCAATGTCCGATCATAAAGAGCATTTGCTGGGGTTAATCTTACCCATTTATCCCACTCTTGCTTTATTTTTTCTCGCATTAACGTGAGACTCCTTGTGCTAATGCTGCAAATTGCTTACCACGCACTTCAAAATTTGGGAATTGATCTAAACTTGCACAAGCAGGGGAAAGTAAAACCATATCACCAGCTTTTAATAGTGGGCGAATGCTATCTACTGCTTGTTGCATTGTTTCTACCAATACGCTACTGGTCGTAAGCTCTGCTAGTTGTTTACCATCACGCCCAAAACAATAGCAACGAATATGTTCTTGGTTGAGAAGTGGTTTTAATTCTGAAAAATCAGCACCTTTACCGTCCCCACCTAATAGTAGATAGAGCGTACCATCGACTTTTAAGCCATTTAATGCAGCAACAGTACTGCCTACATTAGTCGCTTTCGAATCATTAATCCAACGTACACCATCAGTGGTTGGAACAGGTTGGAAACGATGATCTAGTCCTGAATAAGTTTTTAAGGCTTGAATAATACCACTTCTCGCCACCCCCGCTTTTTCAGCTAATGCAATGGCAGCAAGAGCATTCATTTCATTGTGGCGACCTTTTAATAACATCTCTTGGCTTTGAAGAATTAACTCATTACCACTATACAATCCGCCATTTTCTAAACGATATTCTCCGTTATTTTCTGCAAATTTAAGCAAACAACTTACCGCTTGTTCAGGCAAAGTTTGCGGGTCTTCACCATTTACAATGACATATTCTGAATTCTGATAAATTTTGAGTTTTGCTTGGCGATAATCTTCAATGCTCGCGTAACGATCCATATGATCTTCACTGATATTTAATACAGTTGCTGATTTCGCTTTAAGTGAATAGGTTGTTTCAAGCTGAAAACTCGATAATTCAAGCACATAGAGTTCATAATCACCTGTTAATAAACTCAATGCAGGCACACCAATGTTGCCTCCCATTCCTACTTTTATTCCTGCTTGCTTTGCCATTTCTGCGGTTAATGAGGTTACGGTACTTTTACCATTTGAGCCTGTAATCGCAATAATCGGTGCTTTAGCCTCGCGACAAAATAGCTCAATATCTCCCACCACTTCTACGCCTTGATGAATGGCTTGTTGAATTTCAGGTGTTGCAAGGGCAAGCCCAGGGCTAATTACAATCAAATCAGAGCTTAATAACCAATCTAGCTTTAAACTTCCAGTGTGCAAGGCAATATGACTTGGCAACTTGTCTGCTCCTGCAGGATTAGCTCGTGTATCAATAACACGCACAGTTGCATTTTTATCCGCAAAAAAATCCACACAAGAAAGCCCTGTTGTGCCAAGCCCAATGATGGTTATTGTTTTACCCTGATACTGATTTTGCATTTTATTCTTCTCTTAACTTGTAAAATTTAGTCGCAATCCAACCGCTTTATTTCAATTAACGTAGTTTTAATGTAACCAAGCCAATTAATACCAACATCAATGTAATAATCCAGAAACGAACGATAACTCTTGGCTCTGGCCAACCTTTTAATTCAAAGTGATGATGAATTGGAGCCATTCTAAAAATACGTTTTTGACGTAATTTATATGAACCTACTTGTAAAATCACCGACAGGGCTTCTACTACAAACACCCCCCCCATTATAACGAGTAATAATTCTTGGCGAACAAGTACGGCGATTGTGCCTAATGCACCACCGAGAGAAAGCGATCCCACATCGCCCATAAAGACTTGAGCAGGATAAGTGTTAAACCATAAGAACCCTAAACCAGCCCCCACTATTGCAGTACATAAAATAACTAGCTCACCACTATATTTGATATACGGGATATGTAAGTATTCAGCAAAATTGTAGTTACCTGTTGCCCAAGCAATTAAAGCGAAAGCACCCGCTACCATAATAATTGGTACAATGGCTAAACCATCTAAGCCATCCGTTAAATTTACTGCATTACTTGTACCGACAATCACAAAGTAGGTTAGCACAATATAGAATAGCCCTAGCTGTGGCATCACATCTTTAAAAAATGGGACAACTAATTGTGTGGCTGCGGTATCTTTACCTACTGCATACATTCCAAAAGCAGAAATCAAGGCAACAACTGAAAGCCAAAAATATTTCCAACGGGCAATTAACCCATCAGTATTTTTGCGTGCAATCTTCCAATAATCATCAACAAAGCCAATAACACCGTAGCCTAACAGTACAAATAGCACAAACCACACATACGGATTAGAAAGATTTGCCCAAAGTAGTGTACTAACGCCGATAGCAAATAAAATCATAATTCCGCCCATTGTTGGTGTTCCACGTTTTTTATAATGACTCTCAGGCCCATCGTGGCGAACTTCTTGACCAAATTTTAAGATTTGTAAACGGCGAATTACCGTAGGTCCAATCCATAGACCAATAATTAATGCAGTTAAAAGTGCCATAATAGAACGGAAAGTAATATATGACACCACATTAAATACAGTGTGATACTGCACTAAATATTCAGCTAACCAAACTAACATTTGTTAATCCTTAAAAAGAAACATTAAAAGAGTGACACAAAGAGCGAATAAGCTCTTCCATTTTTTGACTACGAGAGCCTTTCGCTAATAACACAAGCGGTTGTTTTTCTTCTATTTTTTGTAAAATAATCGGCAGTAAGAAGTCTGCCATTTGTTTTTTATCCGTAAAGTGATGTGCTGCATTATGGCTAATTACTGCACTCTCTTTGCCAAATGAAACCACTAAATCCAGCTGAGCTTTAGTCACAAAATCAGCAACTTCTTGATGACAGGCTGCCGTTTCATCGCCTAATTCTGCCATATCGCCCACTGCAAAAATACGAAATGCAGGGTAATTTTTCAGAACAGATACCGCTGATTTCATTGAATCTACATTGGCATTATAGCTATCATCAATCAACAATAAATTTGAGTTAATTTCAATCGGGAATAAACGTCCTTTAACATTAGAACGCTGCTCTAACCCCGTTTTAATCGCATTAAGATCCGCTCCAACTGCCATTGCTAAAGCACTTGCTGCTAAAGCATTACTGATATTATGTTCACCTAAATAAGGCAAATTGATCTGAGCTTCCCCTTGTGGTGAATGTAACGTAAAGCGAGAGCCATTCAAATGTAGCTCAACATTCTCTGCCCAAAAATCGGCATAGCTATCTTTATCTTCACCTGTGTAACAAAAAGATTGTAATTCGTGTTCGCCAATCTCTCTTTGCCATTGCGGATAATAATGAGCCAAGTTTACAATCGCTTTACCACCCTGTTTTAAGCCGCGATAAATTTCCCCTTTAGCTTGTGCCACCCCACCTAAAGAGCCAAAGCCTTCTAAATGAGCTGCGGCTACATTATTGACTAGACAAGCATCAGGTTGGGTAATCTCTGTGGTATAAGCAATTTCGCCAATATGATTTGCACCTAACTCAACCACTGCAAATTTATGTTGTGGTGTTAGACGGAGTAACGTCATCGGCACGCCTAAATCGTTGTTTAAGTTACCAAAAGTGTAAAGCACTTCATCATCACAAGCGGTAACTTTCTGCAAAATTTTTGCAGTCATTTCTTTAACGGTTGTTTTACCTGAAGAACCTGTCATCGCCACTGTTTTCGGGTTAATTTCTGCTTTTAACCATTTTGCCAACTGCCCTAATGCTAAACGGGTATCTTCTACAATAATTTGTGGCACTGAGAGATCTAATTCACGCTCTACCACAACCGCAACACAGCCCTGTTCTACCGCCTGTTGAGCATAATCGTGAGCATCAAATTTCTCGCCTTTTAATGCAAAAAATAAGCCGTTTTCGACCGCTTGTCGTGTGTCGGTGCTGATGGTTTCAATCACAATCTCGCAACTACCGAGTAGTTTGGCGTTTAAGGTTTGGGCGAGTTGCTGGGTGGTTTGTTTTATCATTTTGTTTTACTTATAAATCATTTGGGCGTACTCTTTTTAGGTATGTTTCAAATCTCCCCTAACCCCTCTTTGCTAAAGAGGGGGATCGGTTCGAAAAAACTATTCGTTCATTTAACGAATTAACCTAGTATCAAAGCCCTTTTTCTTAAAATTTCAGCTAAGCTAGTTCCCCTCTTTAGCAAAGAGGGGTTAGGGGAGATTTGACAAAACGTCTATTACCCCAAAAACTTCTTCGCCCATTCTTGATCCGAGAAATGATATTTTCTCGTGCCGATAATTTGATAATCTTCGTGTCCTTTACCTGCAATCAATACCACATCTTTTGGCTCTGCTTGAGCAATCGCTGTTTCAATCGCATATTGTCGAATGTGCATTTGTTGGACTTTATTCGGCTTTTTGAAACCTTGCATAATATCAGCAAAAATGACATCAGGGTCTTCTGTGCGAGGATTATCGTCCGTTACAATCACTTTATCGGCATTTTGTTCTGCAATGCGTGCCATTAGCGGACGTTTTCCTGTATCACGATCGCCGCCGCAACCAAAGACACACCATAATTCACCCTCACAGTGTAAACGTGCTGCATCTAGGGCTTTTTCTAAAGCATCGGGTGTATGAGCATAATCCACAATAACCATTGGGTTTTCTGCTTGATTTTCTTCACTTACCAAACATTCCATACGTCCACATACCCCATTTAATAGCGGTGCGGTTTCGACTAATTTTTGCAAATCATAGCCTAGAGCTAATAGTCCTGCGAATGCAGTAAGTAAATTACTGACATTAAACGCCCCGATCAATCGGCTATTTAGTGAGCCATTGCCCCAGCTTGATGCAAATTCAATGGTAGCACCTTGTAAGGTATAATCGACTTTTGTCGCTTTAACCCAACGGTTTTGACTTAATAATTTTTGTGAGTCAATACTCACCGTAACAGCATTTGGTAACTGGCTTAGCCATTGTTGCCCAATTTCATCGTCGGCATTAATGACTTGCTGTTTTGTGTTAAGTTCATCGAATAAGCGAAATTTTGCTTGGGCATATTCTTCCATTGTGTTGTGATAGTCGAGATGATCTCGGCTTAAATTGGTAAAAATTGCCAAATCAAAATCTAACGCTTCTGCTCGATATTGTGCTAAACCGTGGCTAGACACTTCCATTGCACAAAAATCCGCACCCTGTTCAACAAAACTAGCTAAATTACGTTGAATTTCAATCGCTGAACCTGTGGTATTTATCGCTTCTTGTACTGCTCCATATAAGCCGTTGCCGATCGTTCCCATTACGGCTGATTTTCCACCAAGCAAATTACGCCACTGAGCAAATAGTTGAGCAGTGGTAGTTTTTCCATTTGTGCCTGTAATACCAACTAATTCTATTTTATGCGAAGGTTGTTGATAGAAACTACCTGCAATCGCAGAGAGATGTTGAGCCAGTTTAGGCATTGCAATAACCTTACAAGCGGTACGATCAAGATTATATTTTGCAAATTTACTATCCAACTCTGCTTCATCAATCTCATCATCAGCTTCACTTAAGATAATTGCAGCACCTTGTTCTATGGCTTTACCAATAAATTGGCGACCATCAACATTATGCCCTTTTAATGCAATAAATAAATCGCCTTGTTGTACTTGGCGACTATCTAGTGTCATCTGATTTAAAGGTTTTATTTCCGTCCAAATAGGCAATTCAGGCAAAAATGTAAGCAAACGGTTCATAATCTTTCTCTCTAATTAGTTTGATGTGGTTTAATTTCTCTTACCGCTTGGCGAGTTTCTTCTGTAAGGTTATCAGGCTTAATATTTCTGGATTTTAAGGTATAACCCATAATGCTAGAGAATAACGGTGCAGAAATAGCACCACCATAGTAAGCACCTGCTTTTGGATCGTTAATTAGCACAACCAAAGCGAAACGTGGGTCACTAGCAGGAGCTAGACCTGCTGTATAAGCAATATATTTTTCTACGTATTTCCCTTTTTCTAATTTGCGTGCTGTACCTGTTTTAACTGCGACTCGGAAACCATCAACAGCAGCCCGTTGTCCACCTTCACCTTTTTGAGCAACACTCTCCATCATATGCACAACATCACGCGTAATTTTCTCCGGTAGCACTCGCTCACCAATTACTGGTGGATCAACTTTGGTGATAGATAAAGGGCGGTAAATACCAAAACTACCTAAAGTAGCGTAGGCTCTGGCTAATTGTAATGGCGTTACATTCAAACCATAGCCATAAGCCATTGTGGCTCTTTCAATATCCGCCCAACGCTTACGATCACCGTTTGTACCACGTTCTTCACCTAAACCAAGCCCTGTATCTTTACCAAATCCCACTTTGCTATAAGTATCAACCAAAGCAGTTGGTGGCATTCTTAACGCTAAACGACTTACCCCAATATTACTTGATTTCTGTAAGATTCCTGTTAGTGAGAGACTCTCTCTCGGTGCAACATCGGTAATCGTATGCCCGTTTACAGTAAACGGGCGAGTATTTAGTATTTCACCAGGATAAGTTGCTTTATTATGCAATGCTGTAAGCACCACTAAAGGTTTTACCGTTGAACCCGGCTCAAAAGTATCGGTAATTGCACGATTGCGTGCCAGTTCAGGTTTAAAATCAGTACGGTTATTCGGGTTATAAGATGGCGCAGTTGCCATTGCCAAAATTTCCCCTGTCTGAATGTCTACCAATACTGCAGTACCAGATTCTGCATTATTTTCAATAACAGATTTTTTAATTTCACGATAGACCATTGATTGTAATTCCTCATCAATACTTAGTATGACATCTTGAGGAGTATATTCTTTCTCATCGCGAATATGTTCAATTACGTTGCCACGAGCATCTTTACGGAAAACTCGTTTACCGTTTTTTCCTACCAATAGTGAGTCAAAACTCCGTTCTAAACCCTCTTGGCCTTCTTTATCATCGACATCAGTAAAGCCAATTAATTGAGCAATCTCTTCACCTACAGGGTAGAAGCGACGAAATTCAGTTTTAATCACTAACCCTTCAATTTTAAGAGCCTTAGCATAATCAGCAGAAACTTCAGAATGGTGGCGGGAGATATAGATAAAACGCTCTTCAGAAGCATTGTTTAGGCGAGTAATAACATCCTTATAATTCGTTGAAAGAGCTTTCGCTAATGCTTCAAGTTTTTCTTTTTCTAAACTTTCTACTTCCTTGTCTGCTAATATAAAAGCGGAACTCGGGTTATTCCTAACTTTTTCGATTAATAGGTTATAATCTACACCTGTAGCACGTGCTAACAATGCCCAATAATCTTCACTTTTACTATTTAAAATTGAACGAGGATCATATTTCTTTTGTGTTTTATCGAGCTTCTGTTTAATAAAACTATTAACACTCGCTTCCATTTTACTAGCGGATACCCCTATTTCCATTGATAGTTTCCGCCATCTTTGTTTATCTCTGCGTAATAATGAATCAAAATATTCTTTAGGATCCATTGAGATTGAATACATAGGCACACTCATTGAAAGTACATCTCCATTTCGGTCAAGAATTTGCCCTCTTGTGAAAGGAATCGTACTTTCACGTAATGAACGCTTATTGGCTTCTTTGATTAAGCGTTCAGAATCCGTTAGTTGTAAGTAGGCACTTTGTCCAAATAAAGCCACAGCCATAGCACCAATAAATATATACACAGCCCAAAATCTTATAGGCATAAAACTAGGTTGGCTTTTAGAACAATTATTCTTTTTTTTATCTTCAATCATACGTTCTTTTTTAGGTTTAAACTTCACTGATTTCATCGTATTATCTCACTAAAATAATTTCTTGTTCTTTCTTAATCTCTTGTAATCCCAACTTATAAACGTCTTCATCTTTTTTATTACTTGATGTTTCTTCTAGTCGCAAGTGATAAAACTGGTTTTGTAATTTGTAATTTGCTTGGATTAATTTACTTTGCTCCGCAGTTAAAATACGGGTCTTATGGGTTACCCATACTGTCGAAACTGCACTAACAATAACAAGCAACAACAAAAGTAGAGCGATTTTATTATGGCTAGTTAAATCATCTAAAATAACTTGACGTAAAGGATAGCGTTCATTTGGCATTATCTTTTCTCCGCAATTCGTAAAACAGCACTTCGAGAGCGTGGATTTGCTTCAATCTCAGCATCTGTTGGCATAATAGCTTTACCAATCGTTTTAAGGGCGATATTTTTATTCAATTCGCTTTCTAAAATAGGTAGACCTTTTGGCACAGCATCTCCTTTACTATGTTTACGCATAAACTGCTTTACCATACGATCTTCAAGTGAATGGAAACTAATAATAGACAAACGACCTTGCGGAGCGAGTACGCTGATTGCAGAATTAAGTGCTTTTTCTAACTCATCTAACTCACTATTGATAAAAATACGGATTGCTTGGAAAGTCCGAGTCGCAGGGTGCTTATGTTTATCTTTAAAGGGAACGGCACTAGCAACAATATTCGCTAATTCAAGTGTACGAGAAATCTTTTCAGGTGCAGATTTATTGTAAGAAACTACCGCTTGTGCAATCTTTTTTGCGAAACGTTCTTCACCAAATTCTTTTAGTACCCACGCTAAATCTTCTACCGATACGCTTGCTAGCCATTCCATTGCTGATAAGCCTTTTGTGGTATCCATTCGCATATCCAAAGGCCCATCTCGCATAAAACTAAAACCACGTTCAGCCTCATCTAATTGCGGTGAAGAAACCCCTAGATCCAATAAAATACCATTGATTTTGCCAACTAATTCGAGTTGCTGACAAATTTCAGGAATAGCCGAAAATGCACTATGAATAATTTGAAAACGAGGATCTTTAATAGTTTCGGCTTCCGCGATAGCACGGGGATCACGATCAATTGCAATCAACCTCCCTGTTTCACTTAATTGACTTAAAATCAAACGAGAATGCCCACCACGACCAAAAGTACCATCAATATAAATGCCGTTAGGATCAATTGCTAATCCTTCAACAGCTTCATTCAATAGTACGGTAATATGTTTCGGGTTATCGCTCATTTTGATTTCCTGCTATTTTTAGCTATCCAATTATTTATAAAGAGAAGTTTTTTAGTGCTTCGCAAGTTAGCATATCAACTGAACCTCCGATTGCCAGATCTTCAGCAATTTGCTCTTGCCATTGTTTATCTTGCCAAATTTCAAATTTATTTAATTGTCCAACAAGCATTACCTGTTGTTCAAGTTGTGCGTGCTGACGTAAAGTTTGACTAAGCAAAATACGCCCAGCAGAATCCATTTCACATTCAGTTGCAAATCCTTGCATTACTCGCTGAATACGGCGTTGTACAGGATCAAAATTTGATAAAGCGAGTAATTTTTGCTCGACAATTTCCCATTCGTGTAATGGATAAAGTAGTAAACAAGGCTGACGAATATCTACTGTACAAATTAAATGCCCTTGGTGTTTGTCCAATAACTCAGCTCGATAACGTGTTGGAATAGCCAACCGCCCTTTATTATCTAAGCTAATTGAAGACGCTCCTCGAAACATACTCGCACCTAACAGGTTGATTCTTATAGATTTTATGGTTCAATCACAATTTTCACCACAAAACTCCACTTTTTACCACTTTAACCGAAAGATTTTATAATTTTAACCGTTGATGAGCAAGCTGTTTTATAGGCTAAATATAAGAAATGAATAAAGGCACATTTGTGCCTTTATTAAGAGATAAACTCAAAAATGATTAAATAATCACAATTTATTCCCCAAAATGCTCAGGTAAATTTTTCAGCATTTCAGCCCAAATCGCTGTGCTTGTTTGGCGATTACGAGCCATACATTCTACAGCTCTTTCATACTCACCCGTTTGACAAGCTTGTTTAAGAGCTTGATAAAAATTAAAGGTTAATTGGCGAGATTGTGTTTCTGAAAAAAAGAGTGTCGCAACTTGATAGTAAAGATCTTTAAAACTATTTAGAATTAACCCATAAACAGGCTTATTCGCTACAAAAGTAAAGCTACGATATAAGTTATAATCAAACTCGGCATAGGCTTTGGGATTATCTAAAAGTTCATCTAATCCTTCAAACAACGTTAATGATTTTTTTGCATCTAAACGAATTGCTTCGGGAATATAGTATTCTGCCATTCGAGTTCGTAGAGACACTACATTAGCAATAATCATTGGAATAGTAGAGCGATCAAGCTTAATCAAAGTTTCAATAATATTTGGACCCGCTGTTTCCCACACATTATTAACTCGAGTAGGTTTACCGTGCTGAATACTGAGCCACCCATCTCTGGCTAAACGTTGTAATACTTCTCGTAATGTTGTTCGAGTTACACCAATAATATCAGCTAATTCTCGTTCTGCTGGTAAATCTGATCCCGCAGGGAAGCGATTATTCCAAATGCTTTTAACAATATACTCTTCTGCAAGAGCGGCAGGGCTTTGAGCCTTTAAAATTTCAGATTTATCCATTTAAATAAATTCCAATTGAGAAATGAAGAAAAACTCCACTACTAACATTAAAAATTGTGATTTAGTTATCAAAAATCAAAATTCCTAATACTAAATCACTGTCTTGTCTATTATCGTTCAATCTAAAGTATATTACAATTTAGCCATTTTGATTACCTTTAAGAAGAAAATCTTATGAAGAATTTAGACGCTTTTTTCAAAAACTTTTTAGGGAACTCACCAGAATGGTACAAAATTGCTATTTTAGCATTTTTAATTATTAACCCATTGATTTATTTCTTTATCAGTGAATTTGTCGCAGGTTGGGTACTTGTTGCAGAATTTATTTTTACACTTGCAATGGCATTAAAATGCTATCCACTCCAACCTGGTGGCTTGCTTGCGATTGAGGCTGTTGCAATTGGAATGACCAGCCCACATCATATCAAACACGAAATTGTGGCAAATTTTGACGTGATTTTGTTACTGATGTTTATGGTGGCAGGTATCTACTTTATGAAACAGCTTCTCTTATATGTATTTACCAAATTGATCATTGCAATCCATTCTAAGAAAATACTGTCTCTCTCATTTTGTTTAAGTGCTGCTTTTCTATCTGCATTTTTAGATGCCTTAACAGTTATTGCAGTCATTATTAGTGTAGGGGTAGGCTTTTATGGGGTTTATCATAAAGTAGCTTCAGGCAATAGCTTTGAAGATTCAACAGATATTACCAATGACGACAAGATCACAAACAATAAAGCAATTTTAGAACAATTTCGTGGTTTTTTGCGTAGTTTATTGATGCACGCAGGCGTAGGAAGTGCCTTAGGCGGTGTAATGACAATGGTAGGGGAACCGCAAAATTTAATCATTGCGGCACAGGCAGAGTGGGGATTTGGCGAATTTTTTCTACGAGTTGCACCAATTAGCATTACGGTATTACTCTGTGGTATAGCAACTTGTTATCTTGTTGAAAAATACAAATTATTTGGATATGGCGACCGCTTACCACGCAAAGTTTGGGTTGTTCTAGCACACTATAATATCCAAAAAGAGCAGAAAATGACGAAACAAGACCGATTAAAATTAGCAGTTCAAGCACTTGCAGGTGTATGGCTAATTATTGGGTTAGCATTACATCTTGCAGATGTTGGACTTATCGGCTTAACTATTATCATCATCTGTACTGCATTTTGTGGTATCAATGACGAACACGCACTTGGAAAATCATTCCAAGAGTCTCTCCCATTTACCGCTTTATTAGTTGTCTTCTTTTCTGTTGTTGCTGTAATTGTCGATCTAAAATTATTTGACCCAATTATTCAGTTAGTTCTTTCTGCGGAGAAAGATTCACAACTTGCTCTGTTTTACGTCTTTAACGGGTTACTTTCAAGTATCTCAGATAACGTGTTTGTAGGGACTGTTTACATCAATGAAGCAAAATCAGCACTCCTATCTGGTGCAATCGATCGTTCTCAATTTGATTTAATTGCCGTAGCGATCAACACAGGTACAAATTTACCTTCTGTGGCGACACCAAATGGACAAGCAGCCTTTTTATTCTTATTAACGTCATCATTTGCTCCGTTAATTCGTTTATCTTATGGTAGAATGGTTTATATGGCACTACCTTATACTATTGTGCTATCTGTGGTTGGTTTTCTCTCAATGGAATTTTTACTCCAGCCATTTACACAACTACTGCTAGACTGGGGTTGGATTCTAACCCGCTAAATAGGAACCACTATGTTCAGTTATTTAAAAGAGCTTTCACTCACTAGAGGGGCTTGGTTGCTCCTAACAACAAGCTGTGTTGCATTAGAGGCAACTGCACTATATTTTCAACACGGAATGGGGTTAAACCCTTGTGTAATGTGTATTTATGAGCGTTTGGCTTTGTTCGCTATTCTAGTGGCAGGAATTATAGGTTTTTTAGCACCTAAATTTATACTTACACGTTGGATTGCTCTTTTACTTGGTTTATACGGTGCTGTCAAAGGACTAACACTCGCAATTAAACATACCGATTATCAACTCAATCCTGCACCTTGGAATCAATGTTCACCTTTTGTTGAATTTCCCGACACCTTGCCATTAAACGTTTGGTTCCCATCTATCTTTGAGGCTTCGGGTAATTGCGGAAAAATTGTATGGCAATTTTGGGGACTAAGTATGCCACAATGGTTGATTGCTATTTTTGCAGTTTACACGGTGCTGTTTGCTTGCCTTGTATTAAGTCAATTTAAACGCTCTCGCTTAAAAGAACGTAATTTATTTTCTTAAAATAACTTGTCAATAGCAGTTTCTATAGCTATGTTGAACACAAAAAAGAAGGGCATAATGGGCAAAATAATTATTTTCTCTAATTATTACCAACTATTTTATCCATTACACCTATTTAATAATACAAGTAAGAATTTTGGCAGAATATAGTGCCGTTAATTTATCCTACTAGCTATAAACATCGATTTCTAATACTATGGGTAATCTAGTAGAATAATTTCTGGCACTGCTATATTTCCATTCAAATGGTTCACATACAAAACCACTTACCACAGGATTTTGATGAATATAATGTAATTTTTCATCAAAGAATCTTTTAGAATAGATCTCAATCGGCTGATTATGATGTTGCCAAAATTGATATTTCTGAACGTTAGAACTTTTCTTGCCTGCCCGCTCAAACATCCATAATAGCCATTCTCTACGGCTTTCTTGAGGATTTTCTGCGATTAATTTTAATATGGTCTTTGCCGTAGCCTTTTTGAAACGTTGTAATAACTCTGTAGGATTTTTCTCTTTAGCTTGGAATAATAGATGAATATGGCTAGGCATAATACAATACCCATAAAGAATCATCCCCTTTTCTTTACGGCATAACGCCAAAGATTGAATGATGGCTTGAAAATAGATTTCTCGCACAAAAACATCTATCCAATAAACAGTTGCAAAACTGACAAAATAAATACTATCAAGATTATTCATTTTATATTTTCTACTCATCTTATTCCCCTATTCTAAAAATAAAAAAACTTTAGCAAAAAATATCAAATTAAATAGTTATCTCACGCTATTTCTCGATACAGATCACAAAAATAAAACTTTAGAAAAGCAAAAGAAAAGATAGCGCTCGTCTTTGACGAGTGCTTTTAATGAATTAGATGTGGAAAAGGCACTCGTGTGGACACGAGCGCCATCAAGGAAC